>DIHU01000129.1 GCA_002420315.1 Akkermansiaceae bacterium UBA5688 | reverse complement strand
GTAATCCGGCTCCAGATGGCCCCCTCCGAAAACTTCTTATCCCAGTCTCCAGATTCGCTGGAACGAAGATTGTCATTCTAAAAATCGTCTTCTTCCCTAAACTCGCGATCGTGGTTATAAAAGCGCTCGATATGTTTTTGGTTCCATGGAAAGCCGGGCACCGTGGCGACAAATTGATTTTTAAATCTCACTAGGCATGCTCGCGCACGATTCAAGTATCTTTCATCTCATGCTCACTACTTTCGGAACATCTGCCGCTATCTTCGCCGCAGTCTTTGCTGCTTTTGCTTGTTTTCTCCTCCTCGGTATACGGCGTAAAATGGGAGGAGAAAGTGGTATCTCAGACAAAAAGATCACCTCGTTTTTTGAATCGATGCGTGACGAATTTTCTCGAAATCGCAAAGAGGCTGGGGAACAAGGGCAGGCGCAACGGGAAGAGCAGCGACGTTTGCAGGAAGCATTTGAGAAAAAAATAGAAGAGAATTCAAAAGATCAGAACATAGTTTTACGCCAGAAATTTGAAGATCTAGTCAAACAACTCGGAACTCAAAACAAGCAATCGCTTGAAGCGCTTAAGGATGTTCGCGGCGCAGTCGAAAAACAATTAAAGGACATTCGAGAAGATAATGGGAGACGGCTTGAGGAGATGCGTAAGACCGTTAATGAAAAGCTCCAAGACACCCTTGAAAAGCGTCTTGGTGAAAGCTTTAAAATTGTGAGTGATCGTTTGGAACAAGTCCACAAAGGCCTTGGTGAAATGCAAACCTTAGCTAGCGGTGTGGGCGATTTGAAGAAGGTTTTGAGTAACGTCAAAACCAAAGGAATTCTTGGAGAGTATCAATTAGGCAATATCATAGAGCAGCTGCTTTCAGCAGAACAGTATGAGGAAAACATTGCAACTCGCCCCGGAACCAGCGAACGAGTAGAATTCGCGATCCGGATGCCAGGGAATTCTGAAGATGACGAAGTATACTTACCCATCGATTCTAAGTTTCCATTGCAGGATTATGAAAATCTGTTGAATGCCCGCGAGGCAGGAGATTTAAAAAGTATTTCAGCAGCAGAAAAATCTCTGGTCTCTACGATTAAAAAATTTGCTAAAGATATTGCCGAGAAATATGTGGAGGCGCCACATACCACCGACTTTGGAATCATGTTTTTGCCAATCGAGAGTTTATATGCGGAGGTGTTGCGGCATCCTGGTTTATTCGAAACTCTTCAACGTAAATATCATATTACGATAACCGGACCCACGACCATGTCTGCTTTGCTGAACAGCCTCCAGATGGGATTCCGGACTTTGGCCGTCACGAAGCGTAGCAGCGAGGTGTGGAAGATTTTAGAGGCAGTCAAAACAGAATTTGGAAAGTTTTCGACCAAGTTGGAACTTGTGGATAAGCAACTTTCAACCGCCAAACGTTCACTCGAAGATTTGCGGAATACCCGCACCAATATGATGCAGAGTAAGTTGCGTAAGGTAGGTACACTCGACCGAGAGGAGAGCGATCGATTGCTTAATTTGAAGCAGGTCGATGAGGCCCAAGAACAGCCATCGGAATAAATTAGATTTTCGGGAACGACTATTTTTTAGTCACAGTGCTATTTCCTGCTGCGGGATTTCGCCAACAATCTTCGTCAAGTAACCACACTACGCTAACGTATTTGATCTCAGCCTTGCGAAGTTGGAAGATTTTCTGGCGCGCCTTAATATCTCCTTGGGTCTGAAGCGGTAGATCATCAGTCAATTCTTCCAAAAGTTCAGCTTGCTCCTGAGTTTCTTTCATGCTCCGCCAGCTTTGAATAAGAGTGCGGACTTCTTGGCGAACCGAGTCGGTTTTCCGAACGATTGTCGATTCAGTGTTCTGATTGACCATCTGTTTTAACGATTTAGCGACAAAGGAAGTTCCAGGAAGGGTGGGCTTACTCTCCTGATGGCTCAGAGTAAGCTTGCCAATCAACTCCTTCGAACGGCGCAAGTGGCACCAACGACGCCATTTCCCAAGATCAGGGTTCGCCGCGTTGCGATAAGTAGGCAGACCGGAATCATCTGGAATAAAGTGGACGTCATGATATTCAGCATCAAAGAGATTTCGAACCTCCGTCAGCCAATTAGAGCGCTCTTTTTTCAAAGAAGCTCGCCAGGCCGCAAGCGCCCCGATAAATTTCGGGTCAGGATTCTGCTCAGCATCTGGATCCAGTTTGGGGGTGCGCAAAGCGTTTGCTAGTTCCCTATCAATCAGCTTCCCAGTCCTCATCAGCCGATGCAGCTGAACCTCGACTTTTCGCATCTCCAACTCAGCGTCAACTGATTTCCCAGCATCTTCCCATGCCCCTTGTTTTACTTCGTGAGAAACGTCTTTAAGCCTGCTTATCGAGGCAATCCGTTTAGGAATTTCAATACTAGGCGCCTTCAGAGAAGATACCAAGGTGTCGATATCTAGCATCGAACTAAAAGATTCAGTGACAGTATTCTTCACCTCACGAGTTAGTTCGCTAACCAGTGGCTTTCCTACGAGAGCCTCGGAGAAGTTTTGGCTGGCTGAGATGAAAGAAGGATTCCGCTCCTTAATGAGCTCTCCAGCTTCAATCCAAGGCATCTCGACAGTTTCGAAGGGAGATTGGGCATCAACCTCTTTTGCATAGCGGCGTCCTTCAACACTTGCAGTTTGGACCAGTGAACTTGTGATCTGCCGATCTACGCATCCAATTAGGACCAGTATGCAACTTGCCAAAAGCATTTGCGCTACCTTCACTCCAGTTTTTACGAATAATATTCACAATTTCTTTCAGAAAACTTAATAATCAAGATTTCCTTTGAGATTTATTAGTTTTGCTCCAAGAAAAAGAGTTCAGCGCTGATAAAACCTTACCTTTTCAATTAAAACCAATAGCCAGCCCATTCCCAACAACCAGACGATCAGGTCGGATTTGAGAGGGTGAGGGATTGGAAATCGTAACCGGTAGGTTCTTGAAAGATATTGAGTTCAAATTCCGGAGCCACGGCGAAAAGATGATCAAAGATGTCAGCTTGAATAGTTTCGTAGCCAGCCCATTCTTTGACCGAGCTAAAGCAATAGATTTCAATGGGAATACCACGCCCGTCAGTTGCCAGCTGCCGGACGATGAGTGTCATCTTCTGATTAATGTTTGGATGCGATTTTAAATAGCATTCGATATATGCTCGGAAGGTCCCAAGGTTTGTGAGGCGTCTTCCATTCACTCGATTATTTAGGCGGGCCTCTCCTAGCTTCGAATTGGATTTCTCTATCGCTTCTTCTTTAGAATCAATATACTCGGCCAGATGTTCGATCTCGCGGAGCTTCCCGAGCATTTTATCGTCACAAAATTTTATAGAGCCAGTGTCGATCAGGAAGCTACGCTTAATGCGCCTTCCAGTGCTTTCTGACATCCCGCGCCAGTTTTTGAAGGAACAACTGATTAGGGCGTAGGTTGGAATAGTGGTAATGGTTTCATCCCAGTTGCGAACCTTCACGGTAGTAAGGCCGATAAGTTCGACAGTTCCGTCTGCTTGGTGGCTAGTCATTTCTAGCCAATCGCCTTGCGAGAGCATTCGATTGGAGGCGAGTTGAATGCCTGCGATGAATCCAAGAATAACGTCTTTGAAAACAAGCATCAGCACCGAGGCAAAAACTCCAAGCCCACCAAGAAGAACGAGCGGGGATTTACCGAGGATAACGGCAAGGGAAAAAATGATGGCGATCAGAGCCGCGAGAAGTTTGGCAACTTGAGCAAAAGTGGTAAGGTTAATTTTTCCTCCCGAGGGAGCTTTTCTATAAATTGCTTGGAGGGCATTGACGACTGAATCAAAAATGAGATAGCAGGAAATAATGATATAGAGTGATGAAGCTCCCCGCAAAATGCTAGCAAGGGAGGGTTCCGATTTAAAAAGACCAGGAACCAGAAGAAAAATGAAGATGCCGGGAAGGAGATGAGTAAGCCATCTAAAAACGCCATGGCCTACCAGTTCATTATCCCAAATAGTATTAGTTTTCCCTGCGTAGTGAGCGACCCCGCGAAGAATCAAGGGCCGGAAAACAAAATAGATGATCGCTGCTA
>DIHU01000247.1 GCA_002420315.1 Akkermansiaceae bacterium UBA5688 | reverse complement strand
CCCGGTCGTGACCCGGGTCCCACTCAAGTTTGGTGATCAAACCCTGACTGAGGTGAGCTGCGCGCGCGTTTCAATCGAAGTTGAAGAAAAAGGCTATACTGCGACTGGGTGGGCTGAGACTCCGCTCAGCGTTGCTTGGGTCTGGCCATCTAACCTTGGCTATCGTGAACGCGAGGACCGCCTCCAGGAGTTCTGCGAAAAATTACGCGGTGATCTCGAATCACATCTTGGCGAAGGACATCCTCTCATCATAGGCCACCGCTACATCGAAGATCGTCTTCACGATCGCCTGGACGAAGAGAATTCCGGCCGCGACCTAGATGCCTGCATGCCGCATCTTGCCGGCCTCGTTTGTCTCTCCGCCTTTGATCTCGCTCTCTATGATGCCTTCGGCAAACTTCACAATATCGGAGCCTTCGAGTGTCTCGACCAGCAATGGCTCGGTGACCGCGACCTGAGCTATTTCCTCGAACCAGCTGAAAAATTTGTCGGCAAATACCCCGCCGATTACCTTGTCGAACCTTCCATGACCCAGCCTGTTTGGCACCTTGTTGGTGGCCTCGATCCAATCAAGGAATCCGAGCTTACTGGTGACGAACCTGACGATGGCTACCCCGTCCTTTTGCGCGACTGGATCCAGCGCGATGGTTTAAAATGCCTCAAAATCAAACTTCGTGGTAACGACCTCGAGTGGGACTTTCAGCGGCTTGTTGAAATTGGTGACATCAGCCTCGAAGAAAACGTCACCCACCTCACTGCCGACTTTAATTGCATGGTGACCGACCCCAGCTACGTGAACGAGATCCTTGACCGGATCGCGGCTGGTTATCCCGAAATTTATGATCGCATCGTCTACGTCGAGCAGCCTTTTCCTTACGATCTGGAGGCGAACCAAATCGATGTCCATTCCGTCAGCGAACGCAAGCCCCTCTTCATGGATGAAAGTGCGCATGACTGGCGCTTCGTTAAATTAGGCCGCGAACTCGGTTGGACCAGCGTCGCCTTGAAAACCTGTAAGACTCTCACCGGAGCCATCCTCAGTCTCTGCTGGGCCAAGGAGCATGACATGACCCTTATGGTACAGGACCTCACCAATCCTAGACTCGCACAAGTGCCGCACGTCCTTCTCGCTGCCTATGCTGATACTATTTGCGGAGTTGAAAGTAATGCGATGCAATTCTACCCCGAAGCCTCATCAGAGTTCCTCAAAGTTCACCCTGGTCTCTACCAACGTCGTAATGGTGTCCTGGATCTTAGCACTCTCAGTGGTCCCGGCTTCGGCTACGCCGGCGTTGAGTCTCTCGCCTAATCCACCCACCCAACAATTCGGGGCTTGAAGCTGTTGCCCTTTTAATACTCCCGCCCGGAAAACCTTCAATCATGGATTCTGGAACCCTATGCATCTCCGCTGTTCTGCGCGGGTTCAATCGCAGCTCCAGACCAGGCTCCCGGTCTCGAAGCTCATACCATCACCAGATCTAGCGGGCTGCTCACTCCGAGTCCATGCTCACCCACCGCGATGTGAAGGTAGATCTCAGTAGCCGGATAGCCTGGCTCAGACGTTTTGCAGAAAATTCTAATGACTCTCAAACTGAAGTGTCCTAGTGATAATGAAAACATATTTGATAGCTCTCGTTTCGTTTTACACCCTAGTGGGTGGGCTTTTTGCAGCTCCTGCCAATCATGATCCAATCACCGAGCTAAAAGATCTAAGTGCTGAGGAAGCTGTGTTTAAGGGTGCGTCCAGGACAAAACCAGTCGTGCTGAAGTCCCTAAAGAATGGGGCCAAGTATTTCGGTAAAGGAACACTTGCCAAGATTTCTAAGGCCGTTGATTTTGAGAAACAGAGTGTTCTTCTTTTCGCCTGGAAAGGTTCTGGGCAGGATCGCCTTCAATATGTAGTGAAAAAATCTTTCCCTGAGCAGATCGTGTTCTCTCACAAGCACGGCCGGACGAAAGATCTTAGATCGCACCTTAAAGTTTATGTCTTACGATCGGGCGTAAAGTGGACCGTTGAGTAGGAGCGGACTCAGATCATTCAGTGGCCACCGCTAGAATTAGGATTCGCAGAACAAGATGCTGATGGCAAGCGCGATGAGAGTTGAGGGGAGTGCTCAGATTTCGCGGACATCTATGTGGAATGGTGAGAGTTAAGTTCTTACCGAAATGAATATTTCAGGCTTTGTTATACCATCTTTCGCTTTTCCACTTCACTAAATTTGAACATGCTGCAGCGTGGCTGGAGAGAAAAAGAAACGTGGCAAACGTAAGCATCAACCGATGGGTCTCGACATTATTCATGAGGATCGTGACATCATCGTAGTAAACAAAACTGCCGGGCTTCTTACGATTGGAACTGGGCGTGATGGCGGTCGCACTGCGCATGCGGCGCTGGATGACTACGTTAAGAAAGGAAACTATAAGTCGCGTGAGCGAATCTTTGTAGTGCACCGTCTCGATCGCGACACCTCAGGAGTCCTTGTTTTTGCGCGGACCGAAAAAGCCAAGTTGACGCTTCAGAAAAATTGGCAGGAGGTTGCCAAAACTTACCTCGCATTTGTTGAGGGTCACCCAGATCCCGACGAGGGAATGATCGAAAGTTATTTGGTCGAGAATGACGCGCGCCGCGTTTTTTCATCGACTGATAAGCGAAAGGGTAAGCTTTCGAAAACTAAGTATAAAGTGATCAAGACAGTGGGGGAACGGGCTTTGCTTGAGATTCATTTATTGACTGGCCGCAAGAACCAGATCCGAGTGCACCTTGCTGATGAGGGTTGGCCTATTGTGGGTGATGGAAAATATGGTCGTAAGATTCGTGACAATAAGCGCCTCGCCTTGCATGCGCAGGAGCTGAGCTTTGATCATCCATATTCAGGAAAACGGATGACCTTCAGCGCGTCTGTGCCGGCGACCTTTCATAAGATGGCTGCGGCACCTGCACCGGAGCCTTCCAAAAAGAATGACTCTAGGTAACTGATTCGCGGTAAAGGTTTTCCACTTTGTTACGTGCCCAAGGTGTTTTTCGAAGAAACTTAAGGCATGACTTGAGTGAAGGGTCATTGGCGAAGCATCGGATACGGATGCGGTCTGCAAGCTCATCCCATCCATATTGGTCTTCCAGATGAATGAGCATCTGCTCGAGTTTCACCCCGTGAAGTGGATCGTTAGATTGATGTGCCATGTGGTCAGGAGAGTGAGGTAAAATGGAGGTGAAGGACATGAGATAATACGAAAGCGGTCTTTGCTTTTCGGGCCGAAATTTCCACCTAGGATCCCGCTCATGACGGCCAAGGAAATGAATAAGACTTTATGGTCTGATCGTATCCTTGCGCCTTTTCAACGTCGCACTTCCTCTGGTCGTTACCTCCCTGAGATTGATGGCCTCCGTTGCTTAGCGGTCGTTTTGGTAGTTCTTTTTCATTCGCACGGATTTTTCACTTCCGGCTCTGAACCGTCCACGGTGCCCGAGCTTCTTGCCACAGATCCTGGCACTGCGCTTCTTCATATGCCGCACGCCTTAATGGGACGAGGTTGGTTTGGAGTTCAGATTTTCTTTCTCATCTCGGGGCTTGTTTTATCGCTTCCTTATGCAGCCCATTATCTAAAGGGAGAAGAAAAGCCACTGGTTAAGAACTACTTCAAGCGGCGTCTCATTAGGATTGAGATTCCCTATGTTCTTGCCCTCACCTTTTTTCTTTTCCTTTCAATCATCATAGAACAGGGCGGCTGGGATCGACTGCCGAATTACTTCGCAGGTCTTATCTACGCCCATGGCTTTATTTACGATGGCCAACATAACCCGCTTTTGTTCGTAGCATGGACCTTAGAGATTGAGGTTCAGTTTTATCTCATCGTGCCGCTGCTATGCCGGGTTTTCGCTTTGCCTAAACTTCTGCGCCGCCTTCTTCTTGTTTTGACAATCCTTGCGGTCGATCAATTGTGCGGAGGATCATGGATGGCTTTTACGGATAGTATTTGGCATCATACGGTGATTCGTCAGCTGAATTGGTTCCTACCCGGCCTCCTTCTCGCGGATCTTTACCTGTCTCCAAACTTAAAAGGGTTCCGTGAAAAGGGTGGGACCCTGTGGGCTGACCTTATTGGAGGATTAGCGTGGATCATGGTTTTTGTCCTGATTGATTATCATTTCACGCTCAGCCCGAGACCGTTTATTTTACTCCTCGCTTTTTGGTGTGTCCTCGCCAGCCGACACCTTGGGGTGGTCTTCCGTAATCGCTGGATTACGGCGGTGGGAATGATGTGCTACACGATTTACCTCCTCCACAATTTCTTTATTCATACGATCTTTGGACCGCATATTCTGGGGCCAGTGGTGCCGTATGAAAAAGGAAACTGGCCCAATAACGCGCTCATTATGGTGGTGATGGTCTCCGTGATCATCATAGCTTGTGGCTTTCTTTATCTCGTGGTCGAAAAGCCTTTTGCACGCGGCCGGTTACCTTGGAAAAAGAAGCAGGGGTAATCTGTAGCTTGCTAACTTCTAGTCGCTCGTTTTTGTTTTGAGAGGATGTGATTGGCTCGCTGGTCAAATTGGGTTTCCTCAGTTAAGGTTGGCTTTCGATAAACCATGAGTGATTCCAAAGATATTGATTTTGACCGTATCGAAAATGCCGTGCGTGAGCTTCTAGGAGCAATTGGGGAAGATACCGAGAGGGATGGGTTGCTTGATACACCGGCGCGAGTCGCACGAATGTATGGCGAAATCTGTAGTGGTTTACGCGAGGAGCCGGCGGCCCATCTCGAAAAGACCTTTCAAGTGGAGTACGACGAAATCATCGTGGTGCGCGACATTTCGTTTTATTCGATTTGTGAGCACCACCTCATTCCTTTCTTTGGCAAGGCCCATGTCGCTTACCTTCCCGAAAAGGATGGGCGGATTACCGGGCTATCGAAGTTGGCAAGATTGGTCGATGGCTTTGCGCGTCGTCCGCAAGTTCAGGAGCGCCTCACTGGTCAAATTGCTGATGCGATTGATGAAAAGCTCTCTCCACGGGGCGCAGCTGTCGTTTTGGAAGCTGAACATCTTTGCATGTCAATGCGCGGGATCCGCAAGCCGGGAGCGCGGACCGTCACATCTTCAATGCGCGGGATTTTTCGTTCCAACTCAGCTTCCCGCGAAGAGGTCTTAAATCTTATTCAACGATCTTAAGAATGCTGCTAGATTGAATTTGGCTGGGGCCTTTAAGCGTCAGAATTGACACGTAGCAAATTTTCCTTCTAACTCCTCAGCTTCCTAAATAAAAAATCATTCACATGAAAGAAGATCATCAAATATCTCAAACGCCTAGAGATGACTTTGCAGGGTTAAAGGAAAATTTCAGCAAGGATGCCACTTCCGGGTTTGTAGTGTTTCTCCTTGCTCTTCCGCTCAGCCTTGGGATCGCGGCCGCTTCCGGATTCCCTCCCATTATGGGTGTTTTGACGGCTATTATCGGTGGCCTAGTCGCCACCTTTTTCACGGGCTCCCAACTTTCGATCAAGGGCCCGGCAGCTGGCTTGATTGTTATTGTGGCCGATGCCGTTGGAGCCTTTGGTGGTGGAATTGAAGGCTGGCAACTCGCTCTTGGAGTAATGGTGGTGGCAGGAATCATTCAGATTCTTATGGGAGTGCTTAAATGGGGAAAGTTTGTGGATATTTTTCCTTTGTCAGCAGTTCATGGAATGCTCGCAGCAATTGGTCTTATCATTATCGCGAAGCAAATCCCCGTGCTTTTAAACGTTGATCCAAACATGGCATCGGGAATGAAACCGCTCGCTTTGTTCGCAGCTATCCCTTCTTTCTTTGCTAATCTGGACCCTCAAGTCACTATCATTGGAGGTGTGAGTCTGGCCATCATGCTGGGCTGGGGATTCGTAAAACATCCGGTTTTGAAAAAAATCCCAGCGCCATTATTGGTTTTGCTTTTTGCGGTTCCTACCGGGCTGATGATGAATTTGGGTTCCGAAGCTCCTGATTACACATTGGTTAAAGTGGGTAAGATTATTGATCAGGTTGACATCAATGCGAGCTTCGAAGGTTTCTCTAAGACCGGGCTTTTTATCAAGTTCGTCATTATGTTTGCGCTCGTAGGAACTCTGGAAAGTCTCCTTACCGTGAAAGCGATTGATATGCTTGATCCGTGGAAGCGGAAAGCCGATCCGAATAAGGATATTATCGCAATAGGAGTATCGAACTCGCTTGCTGGTCTCCTCGGCGGACTACCCATGATCTCGGAAGTGGCGCGAAGTTCGGCTAATGTTGCCCAGGGCGCTCAAACTCGCTGGGCAAATTTTTTCCATGGTCTCTTTCTCCTCTTATCGGTTCTTCTTGCCTATCAAGTTCTTGAACTCATCCCGAATGCTGCGCTTGCAGCCATGTTAATCGCAGTCGGAATCAAATTAGCTCATCCCAAGGAGTTTATTCATATGCTTAAGGTGGGGCCGGAACAGCTTGCGATTTTCATCACCACAATTTTCTTCACGCTCGCTAAGGATTTGTTGGTTGGTATCGCGGCGGGTATGGTCTTAAAGGCGATAATCCATCTCAGTCGCGGCGTTTCTCCGATGTCTCTTTTCCAAGCAAGAGCGGCCGTTGATGATGAATCTGATCGCTACGTTCTTCGATTGGGGAATGCCGCCATCTTCACCAACTACCTCGGCATTAAGAAGCATCTTGATAAAATCCCCGAAGGTAAGGCGATCGTTTTGGATCTCACAAAAACAGTTGTGATTGATCACTCTGTTATGGAGAATCTGCACTATTTTGATGATGATTACACTCGCGCTGGCGGAACCGTCGAATTCCTAGGCCTTGACCAGCTTAAACCAGTTTCAGCTCATCCGTTGGCGGCCCGAAGGCGAAGTAAAGCCTCCTAGCTTCTCAACCGCGATTGTCCGTTGCTGCTAGTGGGGAATAAAGCGATTTGCGATGGTGCTCAGTAGCATCCCGGTCACGAAACCGCCGATATGAGCGCCGTGGCCGATGTTGCTGGCCGGGCCCATTAAGCCAAGGAAATCCAAGCCAACTCCGACAACACCAGCGGCAGCCAGTTGAGTCGAATTGACGGGCCGGGCGAGTGGCCAAACATGTGAATTAGGACGAGGATGTAGGAAGGCTAGACCGAAGTAAAATCCCTCTAAGCCCATTACCCCGCCGCTGGCTCCAAGTCCTGGAATTGGGCTCTCCGGATCCAATAAGAGCTGGCCGATTGATCCACCAACAGTGGTAAGAAGGAAGGCTGTTAACATCCAGCGCCAGCTGCAAAGCTCGCAAACTACGACTCCGAAGAGCCAGAGGAAGAGCATGTTACCGCCCAAGTGGCTTCCGTCAGCATGCAGGAATCCTGCGGTCAGGGTAGTGGCGAGAGTCGCCAAAACGTTACTCGATAGATTTCCACCCAAGGCAATTTCCCATCCATGAACGACTTTGACTGGAGTTATCATCCACGCTCCATAATCGTGTATCCAATTCAGAATAGAGACGACCGAAATGACTCCGATTAGAATGAGAACTGGAGCTCTATGTTTCATGAGTGGGTTAGGCATGGTCACAGGGCGCTTCTGGTTGGTTGCGCATGAAGTCGGCAACTTGGGCGAAGAACTCCATCACTGACTTACGAATCGAGGAATCGACGATCACTTCATCAGCGGCCTCTCCCATGAGTTTTATCCATCGATCGCGTTCTGCGATGCCAATTTTAAAAGGCATATGGCGACCCCGGAGGCGTGGATGACCTCGCTTAATGAGGTAGCGCTGATCTGCTCCAAATCTAAAAAGGAGAAAGTCGCGTAGTCGCTCTTCGGAACCTTCCCAGTCATCTTTCGGGTACATTAGGCCAACGAGCTTATCTTCCCTCATTTTTTCATAAAATTTGGAAGTCAATTGAGTGAAGCCTTCTTCTCCTAATGTCGCGTAAATCAATTCTTCGTTCATCAATACTTTGTATTTGAAGATTGGCGTGCGATCTTTGAAAATCAAGGATTGCCGCTTTTCCTTTGAGCCGTCAGTGTTCTGTCTACCTTTAGAATTTTAAAACCTCCTGATATTTAATCTGACCCCATGAGCGAGCAAACCCAATTTGATCCTCCGGACCTTTCTGAGTTGAGCAAACTTTTTGATGGTTACGAAGTAATTTCACTGATTGCGACCGGCGGGATGGGAGCGGTTTACAAAGCATCCCAAGTCTCTCTTGACCGGGATGTTGCGATCAAGTTGCTGCCGGTAGAATTTGGCAAAGATCCCTCATTTCGGAATCAATTTGAGGCTGAGGCTCGTTCGATGGCCAAGCTCAATCACGACAATCTTATTGGGATCTATGATTTTGGTGAGGCTGATGGGATGCCTTATATCGTAATGGAATTAGTGGCAGGGAAGTCGCTCTATCATTCTAGTTATGGGAAGGCAATTGACGAAACGACCGCTGTAGAATTGGTCATCGGGATCTGTCGCGGACTCGCGCATGCGCATGAAGCAAATATCATCCACCGTGATATTAAGCCGGCAAATATTTTGCTCGACCCTAATGCTAAGCCTAAGATTGGTGACTTTGGCTTGGCGGCCGCCAGCGATTCAGAGCATTCGGAAGATGGCCCTATCTTTGGAACTCCCGGCTATGTGGCTCCTGAAATCCTTTCTAATCCTAAGGCAATTGGAGTCCAGTCCGATATTTATGCGGTTGGGGTAATTCTTTACGAACTCCTCACTGGCAAGCTGCCCGAGGAGCCTGCGAGCCCTCCTTCTTCAATCGCTAAGTGCGATTGGAGGCTGGATCCAATTTTCAAAAAGGCAACACGAAGGAACCCAGCTTTGCGTTTTCAATCGGCCGATGAGATGGCGGATGATCTTGAGAAGGTCCTCCCCAATATTGGAGCGAGTGGGCAAAAAGCGGTTCGCACCGCGGCCGATCGAAAGGCACCCGCAACAATGTTGAAGCGTCGGATGACTCACGACACGAATTCTGGCACAAAGGAATCGGGGAAGCCCAAACTTGTCCCTTTGGCCAAAGGCGAGGGAGCTCCCGGGTCACGGCTCAAACCATCGCCAAAACCATCTCCTAAGGTTGAGAATGAAACGCATCCGGCACCACTGGAAACTCCGGCCCCTGCCGCCGTTTCTGTTCAAACCGGAAGTAATTGGCCGATTATTCGCAATCTCATCGTCATTGCGGTTTTAGTCCCGATCATTATTTTTACGTGGGGTCTTTATCAAGACAAGCAGGCTAGAATTGAAAGGGAGCGCGAAGCCAAGGAGATGGAAGAAAAGAACGCTGAAATTGAGCGTAGAGCAAAGATTGAGCAAACGAAACGCGACAAAGAAAAGGAGGCTCGTCTGGCAGAGGAAAAGAAGGCCCTTGAGGCCCAGCTTGAAAAAGAACGCCTGCGATTGCTGGCGATCGAAAATGCCAGAACTCCAATGGATCGTCTCGCTGAATATCGGACAGCTCTCTTCAATGGACGTCGTGATCGTTTCCCGGATAATACGATCGATCGTAACAGCCATTTTCTGCTTTTCGTAAAT
>DIHU01000040.1 GCA_002420315.1 Akkermansiaceae bacterium UBA5688 | reverse complement strand
TAAACCATGGATTCGGCCTTGTTCTTCGTATCAACAGCCTCGGCACGCTTCTTATCCTCCTCAGCATGAGCTTCTGCTTCGCGCTTCGCCTTCTCAATCTCATCTTCAGAAAGACCACTGGATCCCTCGATAGAAATTTTCTGCTCCTTCCCAGATTTCTTGTCAGTTGCAGAGACATGAAGAATTCCATTAGCATCAATATCGAAGGTCACCTCAATCTGGGGCATTCCCCGAGGGGCACCATCAATTCCAGAGAGCTGAAAATTTCCAAGAAGCTTATTATCAGCGAAGAGCGGACGCTCTCCCTGACAGATTCGAATATCGACGGCGGGTTGGTTATCGACTGCCGTTGAGAAAACTTGGGACTTTTTCACGGGGACAGTTGTATTGCGCTCGATCATCGCAGTCGCACGGCTGCCCTCAGTCTCAATCGAAAGAGTAAGAGGGGTGACATCGAGGAGCAAAACGTCCTTCACGTCTCCCTGAAGAACTCCACCTTGGATAGCAGCGCCGATAGCGACCACTTCATCGGGATTTACTCCCTGGTGAGGGTCCTTACTGGCTAATTCCTTAGCAGTTTCAACTACTTTCGGCATGCGGGTCATCCCACCCACAAGAACGAGTTCATCGAGTTCGCCGGCGCTCACTCCAGCCTCGTTGAGACAGTCAGTGACAGGCTTCCTGGTGCGAGTAAACAGATGATCGGTGAGTTGCTCGAGCTTGTTACGACTGAGGCCAACCTGAATGTGTTTAGGGCCAGTGGCATCAGCCGTAATGAATGGCAAGTTGAGATCGTAATTCTGAGATGAAGAGAGGGCGATTTTAGCCTTCTCTGCCTCTTCTTTAATTCTTTGCAAGGCGTCGGGCTGACCTGAAAGATCAATGCCTTCTTTCTCCTTAAAATCAGCCACAATAAAGTCAATGAGGGCATTGTCCCAATCATCACCACCAAGCTGGGTGTCACCGTCGGTCGCGAGGACCTCAAAGACGCCATCGGAGATCTCCAAGACCGAAATGTCAAAAGTTCCGCCTCCTAAATCGTAAATAGCGACTTTTTGATCAGCCTTAGAATCAAGCCCATAGGCGAGTGAGGCTGCGGTAGGCTCATTGATAATGCGGCGAACTTTAAGACCGGCAATTTCTCCGGCAGCCTTCGTCGCATTGCGCTGAGAGTCGTTGAAGTAAGCAGGAACGGTAATGACCGCTTCTGTGATCGTCTCGCCAAGTTTGGATTCAGCGTCAGACTTCAATTTGCCAAGAACGATCGCAGCGATCTCTTGGGGTGAAAACACCTTCTTCCCACCTTCAACTTCGACCTCGATATGAGCATCACCATTTTCAGCCTTTACGATATCGTAAGGCACCCGACGGTCCTCGTCGGTGAGTTCCTCGAACTTACGTCCAATAAGACGCTTGGCCGAAAAGACCGTATTTTTAGCGTTGGTGACGGCTTGGCGCTTGGCGGCCTGACCAACAAGGCGTTCTCCGTTTTTTGCAAAAGCGACTACTGATGGAGTGGTCCGTGCACCTTCCGAATTTTCGAGGACAGTGGCTTCCCCACCCTCCATGACAGACATGCAAGAATTAGTTGTACCGAGGTCGATTCCTAAAATTTTTCCCATAATCTTTTTTCTTCCTAGTTAATTTGGTTTTGAAATAGCGGCCTTTTGGCCAAAATGATTTGTTGTCTCTATTGGCAAGAGACGTGCCAACCACTCAAATCCCTAAGCTACGAGGCAAACATGAGTGAAGATCATTTTAAAGCGCGCCATAATGTCGCGCCCCAACCAAACCTAGAACGACAAACTGTCACACTTGGCTCAAATCCGGTGATTATTAAACTTTTTTAAAAAGAGGCAGTTCTTGAGAATTACAATCAGCTCAGGTAGGCTCCGTCCCATGAGTGATTCACCTTCCGAGGCAGAAACCCCGGACGAACGGTTTGCTGCATTTGTATATTTTCAAGCCCAAAACGGGGGGCTTTTCCTAGGGCGAATCCCAAATCCCGCCACAGGCGAAACCAATGTGAACATCCGGGCAGCGAAAAGCGTCGTAGATTCATTGGAAATGCTTACCGAGAAAACCAAAGGTAATTTGAATCAAACAGAAGATAGCATGCTAAAGGTTGCTACCGAAAACCTCCGTAAACTCTTAGACGAGGTCTCGGCCGAGCCCCTCAACACCACAGATTCATGAACACCTTTGAGCTTGGAAACTTCACCGTCGGCTCTGGTGACCCATTCTTTATTCTTGGTCCGTGTGGACTTGAAGAAGAAGACTTCGCTTGGCGCATGGCTCGGGCTTTGAAAGAAATCGCTAGCCGGCTCGAGATCAAATTCGTCTTCAAGGCCTCTTACGATAAAGCCAATCGCACTTCAGTAGATTCTTACCGGGGGCCCGGGGCTGAAGAAGGGTGCCGAATCCTAGGTGAAATTGGTGAAGATCTCGGCGTGCCTGTTACTACCGACGTTCATACTCCAGAAGAAATTAAAATCGCAGCCAAGAATATCGACCTATTACAGATTCCAGCTTTCCTTTGCCGACAAACAGATCTCCTCGCGGCGGCAGCCCGAAGCGGTCGTCCCGTCAACGTAAAAAAAGGCCAATTCCTTGCTCCGTGGGACATCGATCCCATCTTAGGGAAACTACGGCACTTTGACTGCAAGCAATTCGCAATAACAGAAAGAGGCACCACCTTCGGATACAACAACCTCATTGCCGACATGCGATCACTGCCGTGGATGCGAGAGAAAGGAGTTCCAGTCATTTTTGATGCCACCCACTCCGTCCAGCGTCCCGGAGGGCTAGGAGGGACCACCGGTGGCGATGGCGAACTTGCTCCCGTTTTGGCCCGTAGTGCTGTCGCAGCCGGAGTTGATGGGGTTTTTATGGAAGTCCACGAAAACCCTGCCGAAGCTCTCTCCGACGGACCAAACCAAATCCCACTCGATCAAATCGAAAACGTTCTCACGCGCCTTCTCGCGATTCATCGCGCAGCTCATCCTAAATCATGAAGCTCTTCCTTCTTTTGTTGATTCTCACCTTGCCGTCGTGCCAGGAGGAAAAGAAACAGGCAAAGCCCAACATGCAAAAAGAAGCGAACACGAGAGACACTAACGAGGAAGAAAAACAATCACTTCTCAATGTTCCTGCAGGAGCTGTAATTGAAAATCTCGTTCTCCCCTATTATAACGATGATAGAAAAAAGGTTTCACTCCTGACGATCAAAGAAGTCACCGTCGCCAACGACGCTCGCATTGATAAGACCATCCTTAAAGGTGAAAATCTGAAGGTGTGGCTTTTCGATGAGGACGGAGCTATTCGCAGCACTACAGTTATTTCATCCGCCGACTACCTGATAAACAAGGAGCAACTCGTTGCCAAAAGCGAGGTGCTTATGGTCGGATCCGATGGGAAATTTGCAGCTAAATCAAAAGGCGGAATTTTCTCGCTCACTACCGGCCAAGCTATCTTACTTGGCCCGGCCACCGCGCAATTTAAAATTCCGCAAAAAAAAGATATTGAAGCCCCATGAAATTACAGCCTCTCATCCTAATCACTGCCATCCCTCTTCTTTTTGCAGCCCCACCTCCCCGCGTTACAGATAAGGATCTTGCGCGTTTTGAGAGTCTCGTCAGCCCAAAGGAAAGACCTAATCTTGGAACGATTGAAAGTTACCAGAAAGCCGAAGCACGTAACCAAGCAACCGCTAAACGTATGGTAGACTTTTTAAATTCCGCCGGCCAAGCCACCTTGATTTCCCAAACCGATGCTCCGGCACCTTCCCAAGATGAAATCGAAGATCCTCTCGAGGGACTTTTTGAACCAGAACCAGACACGCTGGTTATTTCCTGCAGTAAAGGAATCTACCTAGACGGCGAATCCTATGAAATTGATTACCTAGGCAAAGTGAAAATCCAAGGCAAGGGACTGACCATGACCTGCGATAAACAACTCAAAGCTCTGTTCTACCCTCCTGAGAAAAAAGCAGCTGAAAAAAAACTACCGCCTGAGGAAGCAAACAAAGATCCACTCGCTAAATTTGGTGGGTTTGGAGAGCTCAAACAATTTACTGCGGGCGGAAATGTCCGGGTCAACGGTAAGACTCAAGACGGGCAAAAAGTCTATATGGGGGGAGACAACGCTCTTTATGAAATGAGTAAAGAAGGTGATTTAGAAAACTCCACAATCACTTTTCGTGGGAAAAAAATCGGTTTCATGATGGGAGACGTCACTAATAAAACCAACACCGCGACCTCTTACGCCATGACTTCCGTTTCCGACGACGCATGGATCAAAGCTGTGGTTCGAGGTCAAATGCTTTTCGTTGAATGGAGTCCTACTGGCTGGCTCACAAAGGTTGGATTACCCCCACAAGCCCCAGAAAAGAAATAGGGAACACATGAGCACCCAACCCCCACTCCTTGAAGTCCAAGGACTCCAGAAATCATACGGTGGCCGAAAGGTTGTCGATGATGTAGGGCTCCGCGTGAATCCAGGCGAAATCGTGGGATTACTCGGCCCTAATGGGGCAGGGAAAACCACCACTTTTTATATGGTCGCCGGCTTGGTTCGCCCCGACCACGGCCGGGTTTCATTTCTCTCGAAGGAGATCACCCGGCAACCCATGCATAAACGGGCTCGACACGGGATGGGATACCTTCCTCAGGAAGAATCAATTTTCCGAAAACTCAGCGTGAAAGATAATCTCCTTGCCGTCCTTGAGACCCGCAAAGAAATCTCAAAAAAACAGCGTCACGAACGAGCCGATTTTCTACTTGAGCGTTTCGGGATTACGCATGTGCATCAATCAATGGCGCTGGCTCTTTCGGGCGGCGAAAAAAGACGCCTCTCCCTCGCCCGCTGTCTATGCACCGAACCAAAGCTTTTACTTCTCGACGAACCTTTCGTGGGGATCGACCCCATTGCGGTGCAAGAAATTCACAAAATCATCCGAGAGCTCAGAGATACCGACGGCCTTTCCATTCTAATCACCGACCATCAAGTACGAGAAACCCTCGACATTGTTGATCACGCCTCTCTTCTGGTGGAAGGGAAAGTAATGATTGAAGGGTCCTCCGAAGAATTGGTTAATAACGAAACCGCGCGTAAACTTTATTTTGGCTCGGATTTTAGATTCTAAAAAGAGCCTTGAGCTGCTTCTTGATCGCCGAACTAGACGACTTGTGTTCGACAACTCTAAAGTGAGAACGCTTTAAGATTAGAAATAGTTGTATCCGCACCGGAGGCAACAAGTTCTTCTTCGTTAAACTGACCGGTCGCAACCGCGACGCATTTCACACCGAAAGCATGAGCACAGGCGACATCCTTGGGAGTGTCGCCAATCACCAAAATCTCATCCTCAGAGAATTTTATGCCTGTAGATTTTTCGGCGCGCCCTAAAGCGATTGGGCCGAGTTTGTTTCGATTCCAGTGATCATCTCCATAAGCTCCAAATTGAAAATAATCAGCAATACCGTAGTGAGATACTTTGACCATAGCTCCTCTTTCGATATTCCCAGTTAGAAGCCCCAAACAATGACCTTCTCTCCTCAAGGAAGCTAAAAGCGTCTCCACCCCCTCTAGAAGGCGGCCCCCATAGCTGGGATTTCGCAAATTTTCTTTCAATCGAGACAGATACGATTGATAAAACTCTTCTTGAATCACCGGATCGTATTTACGTCCGAAGTATTCAAAAAATCCACGGAGAATTGCACCGTCAGTACTACCGGCAAGATCGAGAGGCGGGCCTGCCTCACCAAAAACTTCAATCGCAGCATCCTGAAGAGCGGTCAAACCCGCGCCCCCGGTATCCACTAGAGTGCCATCGATATCAAATAAAATGAGCATCGAAGGATTTAGGGAATATTTTACTTACCTTCGTCCTCTTGATTCTCCTCGCTTTCGTGACCTTCTTCTTTCTCAATGTCATCCGAGTCGTCAAACTCATGATCCTTAGCCTCATCTTCATGAATAAGCTCACCGTGGGATAGCATGAAACGACGCTCGCGCTTCTCAGCTGCAATCGGGGAGAGAACCATTCCGATAGCACGGCCGGCCAACTTAGGTTCCATATCAACGTGGGACATCCCGGCGAGATCATCTTTGACCCGCTCCATGACCTCAAATCCAATATCCCGGTGGGCATTTTCACGGCCACGAAACTGGAGCTGAACCCGAACCTTGTTACCCTCATCGAGAAACTTCTCAGCACGAGCGCATTTGATATTATAATCATGCTCCTCGGTGCGAACGCGAAATTTCACTTCTTTCATCTTCACCGGACCTTTACTCTTTGAAGTTTTTTTCAGCTTGGACTGTTCATACTTATATTTCCCGTAATCAACGATTCGGCAAACCGGAGGATCAGCTTTGGGCGCAATCTCAACGAGATCGAGCCCCACAGATTTGGCTTTATCGATCGCTTCACGAGTCGTCATGACCCCGAGTTGTTGACTTTCTTCGCCGTAAACAACACGGATTCTTGGAGCACGAATACGATCGTTTACCCGGGTCATATCCCGGCGTGCTCTTTTAAACTTTTTTTTCTTCTTAGCTATGGTCTTGGCAGGTTGTGGTTATGAGGGGGAGAACTCAAGCAGACATGAAGCCGCCTTGGGTCCAAGAGGATTAAAATCAGCCTGGTAAAGGCGCATGCAAGAATCATCTCTCATACGTGGGACACGTAAATTGATAACAGCCGGGCCTTAAAGCGATCGGCTGGAGATGTCTTGGGAAATCTTGCTGACGAAATCATTCGTTGAAATACTGCCGAGATCACCTTGATCTCGATGGCGCACACTCACGGAATTTTCTTCCACTTCACGGGCGCCAAGAACCGCAAGATAAGGAATTCGATCCATCCGCGCAAGGCGAATCTTGGCACCAATTTTGTCACCTGCATGGTCGACCGAAACGCGGGCTCCTGCCTCGGCAAGTTCCAACTTTAGCGCATCAGCTTCTTTAGAATATTTTTCGGAAATCGGAAGTATCCTTACCTGCTCGGGAGCCAGCCAGGTCGGAAACTTGCCCTCAAAGTGCTCGATCAGAAGTCCTACAAACCGCTCAAGAGACCCAAAAGGTGCGCGATGAATCATGACCGGCCGATGCGCCTTGTTATCCGAACCAACATAGCTGAGGTCAAAGCGCTCGGGCAAATTATAGTCGACCTGGACCGTCCCAAGTTGCCAATCGCGACCGATAACGTCCTTGACCACGAAGTCAATTTTAGGGCCATAAAAGGCGGCTTCTCCAGGCTCCTCGGTGTAATCGACTTCAAGAGATTGAACGGCTTCACGCAGAGCCGCTTCCGCTTTATCCCAATTTTCGGGATCGCCCACGTATTTATCGCTATCAGGATCACGAAGTGAGAGCCTAACTCCATAATCGCTCATGCCGAGAGTAGTGAGGACTTTTTTCACGAGGCCAAGACACCCTTGAATTTCTTCTCCAACCTGCTCCGGCGTACAGAAAATGTGGGCGTCATCCTGAGTAAAACTACGAACGCGAGTCAATCCACCAAGTTCACCAGATTGTTCCCACCGGTAAACCGTTCCAAACTCCGCAAGTCGCACCGGAAGATCACGGTAAGAATGATGCTCGCTGTCGAAAATCTTAATGTGATGAGGGCAATTCATCGGGTTGAGGAGAAATCCATCGATCTCACCGGTGGAGATAGAATTGACTAAATCACTACACTTCGCCCCTTTTTCCCCGAGCTCCTTCATGGCATCTCGCTCCACGATAGGCGGAAACTGGCTATCTTCATAATATGGGAAGTGGCCAGATGTTTGGTAGAGACCAAGTTTTCCGATATGAGGCGTAAAAACTTGAAAATATCCCTGCTTGTCGAGTTCTTTGGTGATGAAATCTTGCAGCTCACGACGAATGATTCCGCCTTTAGGCTTCCAAAGTGGAAGCCCCTGCCCCACCGATTCATCGAAGGCAAAAAGATTCATTTCTTTACCTAAGCGACGATGATCACGCTTTTTCGCCTCTTCAAGTCGCTCGAGATGCTCGTCGAGAAGCGTCCGATTTTTGAAACAAGTCCCATAGATTCTTTGGAGAGATTGTTGATCTTTATCTCCCTTGTAGAACGCACTGGCTACTGACATTACCTTGAAGGCTTTACAATTACCGGTCCTGCCCACGTGAGGGCCGGCGCAGAGGTCCCAAAAATCGCCGTTTTTGAAGATCGATATTTCTTCGTCTTCCGGAATGTCATTGAGGAGATCGACTTTGAAGACTGATTCGACCTCACGCTCACTGACCGCCGCCAGTCGGCCCGCCTTTGCCAAAGACATTGCTTCGTCCCGGCTCACCACCATTCGCTCGAAAGAAGAGTTTTCCTTAACCACCTTCTTCATCTCAGCCTCGATCTGTGGGAAATCATCTGGCGAAATACGATGCTTTAAATCGACATCATAATAAAAACCACCCTCCACCGGAGGTCCGGCGGCAAATTGCGCATCAGGCCATATCCGTGAAACCGCAGTCGCCAAGACATGAGCACAGGAGTGGCGTAAGCGGTCCAGATCCGACATCTGGTGGCGCTCTTCGAGGGTTTTACGGTCTGTTTCGTCTGCCATGGAAGGCGGAAACTAAGCAGGTCACTGGAGGGAATGCAAGCGTTGCTCACAGCGGAAATGCGAGTATCTATATAGCCCCGATGAGAATTCCGACCTTAGAGGACCGCCTCGCCGTCCGAGAAAAGCCCGCAAGCTCCCCTGTGATGTTTCAGACCTGGAGTAAGCTCCTTTTTCTCCATTGGGAAATCGACGTGCAGGAAATCGCAAAACGAATTCCCAATCGTCTCTCAGTCGATCTGCACGAAGGCAAAACCTACCTCGGTCTCGTCCCTTTTTTTATGAAAAAGGTCCGACCGCGTTTTTTACCACAAATGCCCGGGCTTTCCAATTTTCTCGAACTAAACATCCGTGCATACGTACACGACGAGCAAGGAAGGCCCGGAGTCTGGTTTTTTTCGCTCGATTGCGATCAGCCAATTGCCGTAGAGGTCGCTCGTAAGTTTTTCCATCTTCCTTATCAACATGCTGAAATGTCGACCCAAGGATCGATCTATCGCTGTCAGCGTAAGAATTGTGAAGAGAAAGCCGTGTTTGATTACGAAGGCTCTGGCAAGCTCCGAACCGCAAAGCCGGGTTCACTGGAATTCTTCCTCCTCGAGCGCTACCTCCTCTTTTCAGAATCGCGGGGCGGGAAAATCTACTGTGGCAAAGTTCAACACTCACCCTATCAATTTACCGAGGCCAGAGTCAGGAGAAGTAGCAAAGCTCCCCTAAAATGGGAAAAATTCTCAGTCGAAAACGAGCCAACCTCACAACTCTACAGCCCAGGTGTTCCAGTTAGCATCCATCCGCTCCGACCAGTAGGTTGATGATTCCGAGAACTTCCTCTTACCTGAAAAAAAGAGCGACAGGGTCACCCCTGCCGCTCTTCACACCTACGATCCCAATCGCAATGGATTGTGTTATCTAACCTCAAGAAGCCTTCCTCGCGAGAAAAACCTCTTTCGGCTTCTCTCTTATACGCAGGCTTTTCCGCATTTTATCAAGCGCGATATTTTGCAACTGGCGAATTCTCTCTCTCGTGACTTTAAATTCGCGCCCAACTTCTTCTAATGTCATCGCGTTTTTACCCGAAAGACCATATCGGGCCTTAATAATCTTTGATTCGCGCTCATCGAGAACCTCAAGTAGAGAATCTATCTGATTGAGCATATTTTTGTCGGAAAGCACCTCAAAAGGATTCTCGGCATGCTCATCGCCAATGATTTCGGCGAAACTTGAGCGCTCCTCGTCCCCCACAGGTGAATCAAGAGAAGTTGGCCGCTGTGCCGCCCGTTTCAGAAGGGAAAGCTTTTTGGGAGCCATGCCAGTTTCGCCACATAATTCTTCGTCGGTCGGCTCGCGACCATAAGATTCAGTGAGCAGAGTCATGACTCGACGTAACTTCGCAATTTTATCCACCATATGAACTGGAAGTCGTATCGTCTTGCTTTGGTTGGCAAGAGCTCGCTTGATCGACTGCTTAATCCACCACGAACCATAAGTTGAAAGCTTCCCACCTTTTGCCGGATCAAAGCGCTCAACGGCCTTCATGAGTCCGATATTACCCTCCGAAATTAAATCCATAAGAGGGAGACCATAATTTGAATAATCCTGCGCTATTTTCACAACAAGACGCAAATTCGCCTTAATCATTCGCGTTCTGGCGTCTTGATCACCCTTTCTGATAAGGGCCGCCAGTTCTATTTCTTCCTTAGAGGTCAGCAGGGGAGTTTCGCTGATCTCACGCATATAGAGTCTTAAGCTGCTGTCGGCATCATAGCGTGAGGAGCTGATTTTTGGTGTTTGGGGGGGTATTTTCATAGTTTTGTCTTTCGGTAAAGCGACTGGAACTTTGCTTTTCGCTGAAACATCGTGATCACAATGTAAACTCAAGCATCTATAAAACATGACGCACCCATCCCCAGCCGCGTTACTTCATTTATTTAAAAATTACAGATTTTTAAAATGCATCCAGTTTTAGGGCTGATCATCTAACCTTCCACTCCCGACCCTTCTGTTCCCAAATTCCTCATTTATCTATCTTTCAGACCGAGACTAACTAGCTCCATGCCCAAGATCCTATGTGGGCATAGTTCCCACAAAAAAAGCGGGACCGGTCAGGGCCCGCTTTTTGTCTGGAATCGTAGCTTAATTCCCTAAATTAGAATCAAGCATCAAAGTTGTAGGCCGTTTCACCGTGCTCGGCAGAATCTAGACCTTCTGCCTCAACCTCTTCCGAAACCCGTAGCCCCACCGTCTTTTTGATAAGCGTTACAATGATGATTGTTGCGACTGCGGACCAAACGACCGTTATTCCCACGGACTTCAGCTGAACAATGAGCTGCTCGATACTAGAATAAGTTTCACCAGTTTCAGGATTCTCACTGAGCCCCAAGCCTCCGAGGACCCCCTCGGCACCTAGAAATGCGACCATGATGATACCCAGTATGCCACCCACACCGTGCACTGCGAAGACATCGAGCGAGTCATCAATATTCAACTTGTTACGGACAACTCCGCACATGAAATAACAAATAACCCCGGCCGAAAGTCCGATCAAAAGAGCCCCCATCGGCCCAACGTTACCCGAAGCCGGCGTTATTGTAGCTAGGCCAGCCACCATTCCGGTCGCGATTCCAACTACCCCAGTTTTACCTGTTTGGATTCGCTCTACGAGGCACCAAACCAGCGCAGCTGTGGCAGCAGAAATATGAGTCACTAACATTGTCATCCCTGCCGCTCCGCTGGCTCCGCCCTGCGAACCGGCATTGAAACCAAACCAGCCAACCCAGAGGAGAGAAGCACCAATCATCACAAGGCCCGGACTATGAGGAGGCTGAAGCTGCTTTGGGAAACCCTGACGTGGCCCGATCATCTTGGCTAGAACCAGTGCAGATACCCCGGCGGTCGCGTGAACCACGATTCCTCCAGCAAGATCAATCACTCCCCAACTGGCCATAATTCCGCCACCCCAAACCCAGAAAACAGCTGGAGCATACACCAGAACCAACCAAAGGGCTGTGAAAACCATCACCGCAACAAACTTCATGCGTTCGACAAATGCTCCGACAATCAGTCCTGGAGTAATGATGGCAAAAGTCATTTGAAACATTACAAAAACAGTCTCCGGAATCCCACCGGTAACACTATCCAATCCCACGCCCTCAAGAAAAGACTTACTGAATCCTCCGACCCATTTCCAACCTTGGTCGTCAAAGGACATCGAGTAAAGAAAGGCTACCCACATTATCGACGCCAATGCCGCGATCGCGTAACAATGCATCAAAACTGAGAGGACGTTTTTAGATCTCACCAAGCCCCCGTAAAAAAGGGCCAAGCCAGGAAGAGTCATCAGCAGCACAAGAACCGTGGCTGTAATCATCCAGGCTGTATTGCCGGTGTCGATTGGAGTCTCGCCCTGAGCCCAAAGAGAGCCCGAGCTAAGGAACAGCATTGCTAAGAATGCTCCTAAGGATTTCATGGAATGGCGGTATGTCGTCATAATTTATCGATTTGTGTTCCGAACCATCAAGTCGGTGACTTCAGAAAGCATTTTTCATGCCAATTATGAATTTCATTCATCAAAGCGTGGCACACCCGTTGCTCATTCAATTTCGTTCAACTGAACCCAATATAAAAGATGCGAAAGCTAACACAAAAAATGACAAAGGCATGGCTGCTTACCTTAGCAGTCGGTCTCTTCGCCGGATTTGGCGTATCAAACGCCCAAGAAGTAACTGAGGAGACTCCTCCTGCAACAGAGGAGGAGGTGAGCGAATATAAAGCTGACTACGATGCACTCCTTGAAGAGCAAGGTATTGACGCATATGCCTTTGATTTCTTCACAACATCGATGCTCTGGACAGTTATTGCCGCAGCTATGGTGTTCATCATGCACCTAGGTTTTGCAACCTTGGAAGCTGGCTTAACTCAAAAGAAGAATACGGTGAACATTCTCTTCAAGAATGTCTGGATCATTTGCGTCGGTCTTCTGACCTATGCGGCAGTTGGTTTCAACACACACTATCCACTCGGAGTCTGGCAAATTGAAAATGTGGTCGGAATTCATGGTTGGATTGGTGATTTGAACGATGGGGGTGCTACCTTCGGCTATGGAGGTCTGTCATTAGCCATGACCGGATATGGCGATTTCATATTCCAGGCGATGTTTGCCGCAACCGCAGCAACCATCGTTTCTGGTGCAGTAGCTGAGAGGGTTAAGCTTTCCGCTTTTATGATTTACTCAACCATCTTAGTTGCTTTCGGTTATACGATCGCTGGATCTTGGCACTGGGGTGAAGGCTTCTTGAACCAGCTTGGTGGCGGGGACGATGCTTTTTATGACTTTGCCGGATCAACGGTCGTTCATGGATTCGGGGGTGCAGCAGCGCTCGCTGCTGTAATTGTTCTTGGACCTCGAACAGGTAAATATGTTGACGGCCAGATTAGGCCCATCATTGGTCACAGTATGCCCCTTGCCGCGGTCGGAGTCTTCCTACTGTTTTTTGGCTGGTTTGGCTTCAACGGAGGCTCAGTACTGTCGGCAAACCCAGGGCCACTTGGTCTCGTTTTCACCACAACCGCTCTAGCCGCAGCTGCTGGTGGGGTCTCCTCAATCTTCATTTCAATTATGGTCCTGAAAAAGCCTGATCTATCAATGGCTCTCAATGGTCTCCTAGCCGGGCTGGTTTCAATAACGGCTGGTGCTGACGCAGTTGGGCCGTGGCAATCAGTCATAATGGGAGCTATAGGAGGTGTCATTGTAGTCTTTTCTATCCTCTTCTTCGACAAAATCAAAATCGACGATCCAGTCGGCGCCATTTCTGTTCATGGCGTAGTTGGAATTTGGGGAACAATTGCCGTAGCAATTTTCGGAGGTGCCAATTTCATGTCCCAGATCATTGGCGTGGTTTCTGTCTACTCGTTCGCCTTCCTATTCTCTCTTGTTCTTTTCCTCATCCTCAAGGCAGTCATGGGTGTAAGGGTTAGCGACGAAGAAGAAGCTGAAGGACTTGACGTAGCTGAGCACGGTGCTCCAGCCTACGCCGACTGAGCCACTTTCTGTTGATAA
>DIHU01000154.1:11054-14044 GCA_002420315.1 Akkermansiaceae bacterium UBA5688 | reverse complement strand
TTTTTGCTGCTCGGCTACTTGGAAATTTACCGGTGAGATATCTCCGCTTGAGGGTAATCCTTGAAGAATGATTTCAATGAACACGCTATAGATCATTGCGCCGACAACATCGCTCGACGTGGAGAGCGAAAAGATTATATTCAGGTATCGATGAGAGGAGTCTGGGTCAGTTTATTTTTGCTTTGGGCCTTTCCGGTCGTGGCAACCCCTGTGATTTCAGAGTTTATGGCTGCGAACGAAACAACGCTGGCTGACGAGGATGGGGACTTTTCGGATTGGATTGAGATTTCTAATTCGGCCGATCAGCCACTTGATCTCGCTGGTTACTATTTGACAGATAATTCGCAGGTATTGAATCGGTGGGTTTTTCCCTCGGTGATACTGGATCCGGGGGAGTGGTTGGTGGTGTTTGCTTCAGGCAAGGATCGAGATTTGGGCGAATTGCACACAGATTTCAAGTTGTCGGCGGGAGGTGAATATTTGGCTTTAGTTTTGCCGGATGGAATGACGGTGGTTACAGACTTTGGAGAGCGCTACCCGCCTCAATTTGAGGATGTAGGATATGGTGTGGGTGAATTTGGCATTGGTTATTTGGATGTCTCATCGCCTGGGAGTGCTAATGGAACGGGCCGTTTGCCGGGGCCTCTATTTTTGGAATATCGAAATGGTGGGGATCGTCCGGCAGTGGCAGAAACTCTTGATGTCACGGCGATTGTTTCAGGAGCGGAGGATGTCACTCTTTTTTATCGCGTGGGATTTGGGCCGGAGGAAGCCGTAGCGATGAATTCAGTTGATGGTAGCAATTATTCGGTGACGATTCCCGGAGGGGCGGTGAGAGATGTCATCAGATGGCGTTTCGTAGCCCAAGATATCGATGGACGAATCACGAAGGAACCGCCATTTGCCAATCCGCTTGATTCTCACCAATACTATGGAGTTCCCGTTGCGAATCCTGATGCTGAGAGTTTGGCGGAGGTCTTCGAGTGGTTCATCAACGGGAACGATTATGCTCGGCTCACTTCCTTTCAAAAGGTGCGGGCGGGATTGTATTATTTGGGAGAATTTTACGATAACGTAGAGTTTGGTCCGCGTGGACAGTCGACACTTTTTTTTGATAAGAAAGGTTTCAATATCGACTTTAATAAGACTCAGCGGTTCCGATGGAAAGAGGGCGAGCCAAGGGTGCGTGACATCAACCTAGTTACCAATTGGGGTGATAAGGCAAAGGTTCGTAATGAGATGGCTTACGAGATCCTCCGCGAATCCGGGGTTCCAACCCATTTTGCCTTTAGTGTAAGAGTGCAGCGCAATGGTCAATTCTTCGGTAGTGCAGATTTGGTGGAGGATGCGGATGATATTTATCTAGATCGCGCCGGCCTCGATCGGGATGGCACGCTTTATAAGGCGGTGAATACTTCGCTGAGATTAGAGGATATTGGAAACACCAATATTGTCAGGAAAATGACTCGCGAAGAAGAAGGATTAGAAGATCTAGATGCCCTAATTGCTGGGATTAATCAGGATGGTTCAGCTCGTTGGGATTATATTTTTGATCAAGTGGATTTGCCAACGACCATCAATACTCTTGCGGGACTTGTTGTGATCATGCAGACCGACATGGGAGCAAAAAATTATTATCTTTATCACGATACCGAAGGCGACGGCCGGTGGTCAATTTTACCGTGGGATCTTGACCTGACCTTCGGGCGCGATTTTACGAGTCGTGCGGGTTACTTTGACCGAAATCTTTTCACTGAAGGGTTCACCGAGTTCAGCGAGTCTTTCAATACGAGCGTGCTTGTTGAAGAGTTGTTAAGAGGAAACCCGAGAACGCGAGAGATGTTTTTTAGGAGGCTCAGGACTTTAAGTGATCGGTTCATTGCGTCTGAATATATCCCAGAGCGCACGCAAGAACAGCTCGCTCGGCTTTCGCCAGCCTCTATTTTTCCGGGTGATGCCTTGCGCGATTCCTTTCTGTGGGGGACTTGGTATGACGCCGACCCTGTTCCCAAGGTCTGGAATACGACTCATCCTGATGCTGAAACGATGGAGCGGGCAAGCGACCGGATTAACTTGGAGTGGCTGCCAATGAGACGGATTGAAATCTATAGTAATACTCCAGACCTTCCTGATTCTTTGGAGTCCCCAGAGATAAGAATAGGGGCCCTCGATTTTGATCCAATTTCTGATGATCAAGATCAGGAGTATGTGGAGTTGATTAACCAGTCACCGACCGCGGTGGATGTCTCGGGATGGCTAGTAGATGGCGCAGTTAAGATCACTCTCCCCTCTGGAGCAGTGATCCCGTCGGGGGATAGTTTGTTCTTAAGTCCGGATGTCGTGGCATTCCAATCTCGTGATTTGAGCCCTTCCGGAAGCGAACAGCGATTTGTAATTGGGCCTTATTCTGGGCATCTAGCAGCGGAGGGAGAGACTCTCGAATTGTATGATGCTGAAGGTGTTCTGCGCGACAGTCACACATACAGTGGGGCTTCTAAGGGTTTCAATGGGGATAGCCGTCAAGATTTGGATGGGGATGGAATCAAGGCGATTCTTGAGTGGGCTCTCGGTAGTTCAGATCGAGCTTATAATGCTCTGCCTGCCCCTGTTGGAGGTCATTTCACGTATTCCGTACAATCCAATTTGAATGGGTTTTCAGTCCATATGGAGACGAGTCTAGACCTTCAAGATTGGCAGCGAAACCAAGTGAACGAATTGAGTCGGGTCACCGGAGAGGATGGCTTTGATCGGGTGACGGTTGACCTTCCTCATTCTGATTCAATCTGCTTTGTAAGACTCATGCTGGAGCGAGAATAAATTGATGGCAAGGGAATGGATCCTTGTTGTCGGGAAGCGGGTTCTTATACTTGAATCACTATGAGGACCAATCGTCTTGCCTACTTTCTCCCTACCTTACTGCTTCTATCGAATGCCTGGGGGGGCAAACCTAATATTATCATGATTATGGCCGATGATATGGGCTACGAGAC
>DIHU01000154.1:1025-10669 GCA_002420315.1 Akkermansiaceae bacterium UBA5688 | reverse complement strand
GGGATGCGTTTTACTAATGCCTTTGCTAATCCGATTTGTACGCCTTCGCGGGTGAAGTTGATGACAGGGAAGGCTAATGTCCGGAACTACACTTTCTTTGGTAAGCTCGACCGTGGTCAGAAGACCTTCGGTAACTACTTTCGTGATGCTGGTTACAAAACCTGTATCTCAGGGAAGTGGCAGCTGGGTCAGGAAACCGATGCCCCCTCACATTTTGGTTTTGATCAATCGTGCCTCTGGCAGCTCAAAAAGGGAAATAGCCACACCATCGAGGGAAAAAAATACGACAGTCGCCACACCAGTCCCGATCTCAGTATCAATGGAGTCGCCAAAGAATTTCGCAATGGTGAGTTTGGTCCTGATGTTTGCGTTGATTTTATCGAGAAGTTTTTAGAAGCCAATAAGGACGAATCGTTCTTTGTCTACTATCCCATGATTCTTCCCCACTGTCCTTTCGTGCCAACTCCGGGGACGCTGGATTACGATCCCAATTCTCCGGGAAGTCCGACTTACAAAGGAGATGCTAAATATTTCAAGAATATGGTCGAGCATGTGGATCAATTGGTGGGTCGGATTGCTTCGAAGGTCGATGAGTTAGGGCTGAGCGAAAACACCTTGATTGTCTTCACCGGAGATAACGGAACCGATGTTCCAGTGGTGACTTCCTTAAACGGAAAGTCGGTAGCGGGAGGTAAGGGGAAGGCCAATCATGACAGCGGGGTGCGAACTCCGTTTTTCGTGACGATGCCGGGCACAGTGCAGGCGGGAAAGGTGTCTGATGAGTTGGTTGATTTCTCAGACCTCTTACCTACCTTTTGCGAGTTAGCGAAGATCGATACATCGGAGAATAAGAATCTCGATGGAGTCAGTTTATTACCCACCTTAATCGGAAAAGGGGAGCGAAAGAAACCTTGGTCTTACTTGTTTTACAGTCGGAATGACGCCACCCAGCCGGCCTCCTCGGTGGTGGTGCGGAACGCAACTCATTTAGTTTACCGTAAGGGTGGGCCGGATAAGAAAATTGAGTTCTTTGATTGTTCGATTCCCTACGCACGTAAACTTCAAAAGCCATCGGATCTTAGTGACAATGAACGTAAGTTTTTCGCCGAGCTGAGCGGTGTGATGAAGCGATATGACACCCAATATCAAAGTGATCTAAGTAAGGATGCGGTGCAGCAGTGGCAAAAAAAGACTAAGGCTGGGAAGAAAAAGAAGAAGTAATCAAAATCATTTTTTGCTACCCTCTATTTTTTAATCTCTCTCCTGTTTGTTGTGCTCCGCGGTCTTGTTTTCTTTGTTACAGCGTCAGCGGCTTTTTCGCAGGGATTTGATTTAGAAGTGCTGAAGCAAATCGATGCTCTGATCGGAAAGGGAATCTCTAATAAACGGATGCCGGGTGGGGTTCTTCATTTGGAATATAAAAAGGCAATTTATCAAAAAAGCTACGGCAACCGGCAGCTTCTGCCGGAAATTGAGAAGGCGACGAAGGAGACCATTTATGATTTAGCCTCGTTGACCAAGGTGGTGGCGACGACTCCCGCGGTCATGAAGTTGATTGAAGGAGGGGCGATTGAATTGGATGCGCCGGCACAACGATATTTGCCGGAACTGAGTGGAGACTCAAATAAACCGAAGATTACGGTTCGGCATCTCTTAACACACACCTCTGGTTTGGCGGCAGGGGTGCGTAGAGGCTATGAATGGAGCGGGAGCAAGGATGGGTTTGCTTTGGCTGCTGGCGAACCGTCTCGTGGGTTGGCGGGATTCTCTTACCAATACAGCGATCTCAATTTTATCTTGCTGGGTGAAATCGTGGCAAGGGTGACCGGGATGCCGCTTCAGGAGTATTGTTGGAAAGAGATCTTTCTGCCTTTGGGAATGAATGAGACCTTCTTTCTGCCAGACCCCAAACTGAAGGGCAGGATCGCTCCCACTACTCTTCTCGAGGACGGAAGTCTCTTGAGAGCAATCGTGCACGACCCTACTTCCCGTCGAATGGGAGGGGTCGCAGGGCATGCGGGGCTCTTTAGCACGGCCGATGATTTGGCTCGTTTTGCCCGGATGTTGCTGAATGGCGGAGGTGGAATTTTGAAACCTGAGACAATCTCCCTGATGACCTCGGTGCAATCGCCTGCAAATATCGAGTCTAGGCGGGGCTTAGGGTTTGATATCGATTCTACTTATTCTTCCCTGCGGGGTGAGTGGTTTCCAAAAGGGTCCTTTGGCCATGCTGGATGGACGGGGACTTCGATGTGGATCGATCCGACGAGCGAGAGTTTTGTCATTTTTCTGAGTAATCGGAATCATCCGTCTGGAGGTGATGTCATTGCGCTGCGAAAAGACCTTGGAACCCTCGCAGCAAAGGCTACGGGTTTTGATTTTTCGGCCGTGAAAAAACTTCTCCCGGAAGTGGTGCCAAAGTCGCCAAGATTTCCTGATGTGTTGAATGGAATTGATGTCTTGGAGCGGAACCAATTTGCAGCGCTTGAGGGAATGCGCGTGGGGTTGATCACGAACCAGACGGGGACTAATCGAAAAGGGGTGACCACGATCGATCTCTTACATCGCTCTCACAGAGTGGACCTCAAGTTGCTTTTCGGACCCGAACACGGGATCCGGGGGACCCTCGATGATAAGGTCGAAGATGGGGTGGACCACAAAACGAAGCTTCCGGTAGTGAGTCTTTATGCCGGGGAAGATCGCCGTAAACCCAAGATTGAACACCTAGCGCAGGTCGACGCTCTTGTTTTCGATATGCAGGATATTGGGACACGATTTTACACCTTTATTTCGACGATGGGATTGGCGATGGAAGCGGCGGAGGACGCAGGTTTGCGATTCTTCGTTCTCGACAGAATGAATCCCATCGGGGGCCAAAAAGTGGCGGGACCGATGCGCGAGGGCGATCCGGCCTTCACGTCCTTCCATCAGGTTCCCTTACGACATGGGATGACAATTGGCGAAATAGCTCGGCTCTACCAAAAAGAACATTGTCCTCAACTGAAGCTCACCGTAATTCCCATTGAGAATTGGACTCGTGGCATGCGCTTCGACGAAACTGGGTTTCTCTGGATCAAGCCTTCGCCGAATATGCCCAATCTCACGGCGGCAACTCTCTACCCCGGACTTGGGTTGCTCGAGTTTACCAATGTGTCGGTAGGGCGGGGGACAAACTTTCCTTTCGAGATCTTTGGCGCGAGTTACATTGATGAAGCGGAATTTGTTCGCAAACTCGCCTTAGCTAGGCTTCCGGGGTTGGCCTTTGTTCCCATTCGTTTCACCCCTACGGCAAGCAAGTTCGAAGATCAGGAATGTGGAGGGGTGCGCATTATTTTAAAAGATCCAGAGAAATGCCCTTCTGTGGAGTTGGGCGTATTGCTGGCGCAAACTTTACGGGAGCTCTATCCCGATCAGTGGGAAACCAAGAAGCTGAACACTCTACTGCGACACCCACCAACGGAAACTGCAATCAATGAATTGAAGCCCAGAATGGAGATTGTGAAATCCTGGGAGGCTGGGCTTGAAAATTTTTATCTTAGAAGAGCAGGAATTCTTCTTTATCGATGATTTTTTCGGGACCGCCGAGGGTTTACGAGAATTTCATCAATGAATAACCAGGCTTTGCGACCTTTGGCCTGATGCCAGTCGGGAATCGTTCCGAGGTTCTTGGCATGAACGCGAAGATGACGTGCTTCCACTTCTTTGATCTTTGTCGAGAGGATGCGGGAGTCTACGGATTTTTTCTTGGGAACCTCTGTTGTGGTTGTGGCGACTGATTTAAAATCTTTTCCATTAAGTGAGACCGAAAACTCAACGGTCGGCGGTAAGAAAACGCCAGCAGAGGTTACCTGACAGGAAGAGAGGCCTAGTTCTTCGATCGAAATCGTTTTTCCGAGGTCAATGGTCGCAACGAGATCTTCCCCCTCGAAGCCCAGCCAGTCGCTTTTGAGATTTTCGGGATCGCCGGTGATGCCATCGACAAGTTCGGCCGATCCGGTTCCGGGGTAGTTTGGGCTGGGCGGGGAAGCAAGGATTGGTGGGAGGTTCCGAGCTTCGTGGTTGATGAGTTTGAGCTGGAAAAGTGCATTCACGATTTCTTCAACTTGCTCGTCTTTCAAAAAATCATGCGGTGGCATGGCATGAACTTCTCCCCAGATGCCTTTGCTTCCCTTTTTGATCTGCCCCTTCAAGTAAGTCTTCCGAGTGGGGAGATCTGCATAACGATCGACGATCATCTCGAGTGATGGCCCGATGAGAGTGCCTCCTGGTTGATGGCAGGCCACACAATTGAATTGTCCCATCAGAGCGGTTCCCGGATGCTTTGGAGGGAGGCCTCGGAGCGGGCGGGCTGCGATCATTTGGTTTCCTGCCAGTCCACCGTCAATTCGGTGACTGATGCGCACGAGGCTTCCTCCGTTATCATGATCCCATCCGCCTCTACCATATTGCAGGACGAACAGCTGACCAGCCTCATTGAACTTTATATTAGTGGGCGTTTGAAATCGATGACTGGTGGGGAAGTCTTTGATTTCGACAAGGTTTTCATTGTTATCGAGCTCCACCATTTTGACCCATCCTCTTGCGTAGTCAGCGATGAACCAATGATGATTGAAGGACTTGGGGAGTCCTTCGTTGCTGCGTGAGTCGTTGTGATAGTAAACTGGTCCACCAACGGCCGAGGCGCCTCCGCTGCCCAACGATGGAAAGTCTTTTGAGGGAGGATGGCTGTACCAAATCAGAGGCTTCTGCGTTGGCGGCAGTTCCTCGATCCCGGTATTCTCTTTGAAATGGTTGATGGCCTTGGCCGGATCAAAGACTCCCATAACTTCCTTTTTTTCGAAGGAGTAATCGGGGTAGGGTTCGTTGGGTCCGATGAAAAAGGGCCATCCAAAGTAGCCCGGTTTACGCGCTTGATTGAATTCATCGAAGCCCAGTGGGAGGAGTTTTTTATCGACGTTCTGAAGACTCCCGCAGTAGTGGTCAGCAGGACCATTTTCGCCCCAATAGAGATGGCTGGTCCGTTGGTCGATGGAGATTCGGAAGGGGTTCCGACAGCCCATGACGTAGATTTCGGGGCGGGTTTTTGGAGTCCCAATCGGAAAAAGGTTTCCGTCTGGGATGGTGTAGCCGCCATTTTCTCGCGGATGGATCCGCAGGATTTTCCCATTCAATACCGCGCTGTTTGTCGAGGTGCGTGCGGCGTAATGAAACTGGGTGTGGTCTTGGTTATCTCCACTACTGATGAAAAGATTTCTCTTTGGGCCGAAGGCAAGGGATCCGGCTTCGTGGATACGATCCTTGTCGCGGAGAGCGGGGATTTTGATGATGACCTGTTCGGTCGCTTCGTTGAGCATCCCGTCTTCATAGCGAAATCGTGAAACAACATGATCGTGCTTCACTGACTCTCCACCTGGCCGAGTGTAGCAAATGTAGACCCAATTGGTTTTCTCGAAGTCAGGGGCAACGGCGATTCCCAAGACACCTGATTCCACGTCCCAGCTCCATTTCGGGCCTTTCTTCCGGTAATCGACTTCAAGATGAGCCACTACCCTATTGACCCCGGTCGTCAGGTCGACGACTTTGATATTGCCGTGGAGTTCGGCGATGAAAACAAGATCGCCGGCGATGGACATTTCCATCGGGTTTGAGAGGTTTGTTGCAATTGTCTCGATTGCGAAGTCTTTTGCGGGAGGGAAAAGAGAGTTTGAATCTTCGGTCTTTCCTTTGATCAATGGACTTAAAATGACCGTGAAAATCAGAACTAGGAGTCTTGTATGGCGCATCGGTTGGAGATTGATACCATGCCTCCGAAGAGACGGCGATGGCAAACAAGCTTCTCTGAAAAGTGAGCAAAAGTTGAGGATGAGATATTTTTCTTTTTTGGCAATAAAAGTGAGCGCTTCCCGTTAGATACTATTAAACCCTTGTGGATGATTCTTTTCTTATCCGAAAATATTGTAATGAAGGCGATGGCGATGTCGCCATCGAACTGCTAAAGCAATATGAGCGGCCTCTCTATCAATACATCTGGCAAATGCTACAACAACAACAAGACTGCGAGGATGTGATGCAGGAGACCTTTAGGAAGGCTCTGAGAGCTCTTCCTGATTATCGGGAAGAGAATCACTTTAAGAGTTGGTTGTTTCGGATTGGGAGAAATGAAGCGATCGATATCATTCGCCGCCGTCGTCGAACGATTGTTGCGGAAGCTCCCGAGGAGTATTTAGGAGGAGTGCAAGATATTGTGTCTCTGCCAGGAGCCCGTGAGTTGATTGAGGAAAGGGAAAGCGTGCAGGCTCTTATGAGAGCGATTGCTTTGCTGCCGGAGAAAGAAAAAGAAGTGGTTGCGATGCGAACTCAGGGAGAGCTACCGTTTAAGGAAATTGCAAAGATTATTGGGGCTCCGATCGGGACCGTATTGGCGAGAATGCACGCTGCAAAAAAGAAGCTGAAGTCGCTGCTTAACACCGAATTGGGTAGGTAAGATGATAAACCAAAAGACGCGAGACGAGATCCTTCTCTATTGGAGTGGAGAGGCTGACGCTGCTCAGGAGGCAAAGGTTCAAGTTCTGTTGAAAAGCGACCCCGAAGCGCGAGTTTATTTTGAGGAGCTGGGTGTGTTTGATGCTCTACGTGATCGCCTGGCTTCACTTCCGGCAATGCCCCCTTCACGATCATTCGCCGAGGGTGCAGTTTCCGAGATATTGGCCGAACAGAGTAGCAGGCGTGCCATCGCGCCGTGGGTTTCTGTGGCTGCGGCCGTGATCGTCATTCTTGCGGTAGCCAAAATGGTGTGGCCCTCGAATGAGGAACGGAAGGAGGAAGTGGTCCGGGAAGAAATCCAAGAGAAGGGCGTTGTTCTACCTGAAGCGATGGAAAGGCCAAGGCTCTCGCAGAGGCTTTTTATACGTGAAAGGCATACTGCCCGCATCCAGAAAATTTCGATCGCCCGAGAGAGGGCACGCAAACTCAAAATTCGATTAGAAAAATTCCCCCAATTATGATCATGAAAATCCATAGTAACTTCCTCCTTCTTTCATCTGCCGTTATTTTTCTTGGCCTTCATAAACTGGTTCTCGCTGATGAAGAGGAACGTCCTAGGACTGAACAGGTCCTGGGTTTTCTAAAAGATAAAATGCCTGAATCTCTGCGATTTCTTGAGCGCGTTCGTGAAGAAGATGGCGATGAGGGGTATAAAGAAGTCCTCGAGGAAGCACGAGACCTTCTCGCGGAGTTCCTCGCAATCAGACGAGAGGAGGGAGAAGAGGTCGCTGAACGTTTTCTAGATTTTGAGAGGAGCCGGATTGGCTTGCAGGCTCTTTTGGAAGAGTGGCACGAAACCGATGATGAGGATGAGAAGCGAGAACTCCGCAATCAGATTGCAGAGATCGTCGGGAAACAAGTCGATCTCGAGATGGAGGAAGGGCATCAGGAATTGGATAAACTGAAGGAGGAAGTCAGGGAGATTGAAGAGGAGCTCGCTGAATTGGAGGAAAGACGAGGTGCGATCATTGAGGCGCAATTAGAAGAGATCTTGCCGGGGGGAGGAGACAGAGAGGATGAAGACGAAGAGCTTGAGGAGGAGCGAGTCCAAGGAAATGACGGAAGTGATCGTTTTGTGATTAAGCAGACTTGGTCACAGGAAAAAAACTACGCTCGGCCCTACTGGGTGAATGTTCCTGAGCGCGAAGACGAAGAGGCTCTTCCCGTAATCATTTTTCTTCATGGGAATGGTGGTAATGCAAAGGGTCTGCAAAAAATGGTTCTCAATCGCTATCGCAATCTTGCCCGCCAGTTCATTACCGTTTTTCCCCAGGGCTACAAGGAGAGCTGGAACATCGTTTCGGAGCGGTCCAAGGCGGATGATCGGTCCTTTATTGAGGCCATTGTTCGTGGGCTTTCGAAGCGTGATGACGTAAAGAAAAATAGATTCTCCATCATGGGGATATCGAATGGAGCGGCACTGGTGAATCAAATCGCGATTGAGACCAAGCTCCCGAATATCAAAAACTATATCAGTGCGGTCAGTCCATTAAACGGATTTCAGCACGACGGGAAAAATTTTAAGTTGAGAGGCAAAGAAAATAATTACGAGGTAATTGCTAAGCCTCTATCGGGAGTGCGATTGCTGAATATCTCCGGGACCGAAGATCCGCTTGTTCCTTATGGTGGAGGACCCTCCAAAGCGATTCCGGCGAAGGGAGGAAAGCTTCCTTTTGTGGATGCCGAAGAGTCAATTTTCCTGTGGGCGAAAAACATCGGGTACGAAGGAAAGAAGCTTGAAAAAGCCAGTAAAGTGGACGGAAAGATCGAAGTCTTTTCTTACCTTGATGGAGACGTTGTTCACTTCAAGGTGAACGAGCATGGCCACAATGCGACCCAGGCCCTTCGGGAAGAGTTGCTTCTGGAGTTTTTACGAGATTGATTGCGAGCACTTTTTTCAAGCGAGACTGAGGCAAATGAAAAACCAATTACGATAATGGATAGACGAACATCAAAAACGATATGCGGCTCTTTTTTGCCTGCTTTTATTGTGATGCTTTTTAGCGCCGCCATTGCCCGGGCGGACGTGATCAGCTTTAATTTTCATTCCACTAGCGTGAACAACCAGCGGGTCTTCGGGGAATTTGGGGTCGAGCCAGTCGGCAATTGGATCAACAGCAGTGAGGATATGGTGGAGGACCTCCAGAATTCCGAAGGGAATGCCACAACCGTCGACATGACTCGATCAGGCGGAGCGAGATCCGGATCTTTTTCTGGAGCACCCCTCAACGGAAGTCCGATGAAAGCGGGACTACAATTTTTTGCAGCCAGCTCCCCGCCGTTTACGCTGAGTCAAATTCCTTACGCGAACTACAAAGTCATCGTCTACCTCACAGGTTTCAATGGGAATAATGCCTCTTTAGTTTCTGACGGAAATTCGACTTACTACTGGGATCCGAAGGCTTTCAGCTCGATTCTCACCGAGACACTACAGACAACTTATGAGGAAGGCACTGATGCCGTGAAATCAAACTACGCGGTCTTCGGCTCGGATACCGCTCCGCTCACTGAAAGTTCCATCACAATTAGCTTTGGGCTCGCGCCAGGTGCGAGTGGTGGTGGTGGAATCGGCGGTTTCCAAATCGTTTCACTCCCTGATCCCCCTACGATAATGAAGCCAGAGGTAAAAGTGGTCTCCTACGACCCCATTTCCTCGTTACTGAGTCTTACTTGGAGCTCTGATCCAGGTCAGGCTTATGCAGTCAAGGCGTCGACTGATTTGAGTAATTGGGAAATCGAAGTGGCTACGAGCATCGAAGCTAACGAGGATAGCGACAAAACCACAGAGGAGATTGATCTTTCCGGATTACTGGAGCTCGGAGACCAAAAAAAAATCTACTTTCGGGTAGAAAGACTCTAAAAGAAAGGCGATGGGCAAGAGATTCAGAAAGGCAAAGAGTGTCATCGCCATCGTGATCGTCACTCTTTCTTGGTGTCAATTTGTCCAGGCTGAGCCGATTGATGAGGAAACAATGCTCTTTCTGAAACGTCGGGCCCCCGGTGTGCTCGAATTAATTGAGCGGCAGAAGGAGGAGGGCGGAGAAGAGTTGGAGGAAGCGCAAGAACGGGGTATCGAATTGCGTGAAATGTTTCACGAAGAA
>DIHU01000154.1:0-825 GCA_002420315.1 Akkermansiaceae bacterium UBA5688 | reverse complement strand
CTTTCTGAAACGTCGGGCCCCCGGCGTGCTCAAACTGATTGAGCGGCAGAAGGAGGAGGGCGGAGAGGAGTTGGAGGAAGCGCAGGAACGGGGTATCGAGTTGCGTGAAATGTTTCACGAAGAAAAAAAAGAGCATGGCGAGGAATGGGCCGGACTTCTCGTAGGAATGGAGAATGTCGAGGTCGAGATCGAGATTCTCGTCTGGCGATTTGAGGAAGAGGAAATCGGTGAAGATGAGGGAGAGAATACTTTGCTTCGGTTGCTGAAAAAGCAAATCGAGTTGCAAAACAAAATGGACCGCATGGAGATCAAATTTTTTCCTGAGGCGGCTGACGAAATAGAAGAGGAATTAGAGTGGCGCCTCAAGAATCCAGAGGTGGCGTTGCGTGAGCGATTTGAAGAGACCTTGAGGGATTTCGGTTTCGTCGATGAGGAGGACGAGGAAGAAGAGATGGAAGCTGAGGAGATTTCTGGGCCGGTTTACACACCTGCTCCCAGTGGGGGAACCGGGAAGAAGGATGAGCTTCACGGGATTACCTTCAATTTTGAAAAAGAAGTTCTCCCGATGCTCGAGACCTACTGTTTTGATTGTCACGATAGCGCGACTGCGAAGGGTGATATCGATTTGGAATCGGCGCTTGCGCAAAAACCATTGGTTCGAAATCGGCTCCTGTGGGAAAATGTTGCGGAGCGCGTGAAGATGGGCGACATGCCTCCCAAGAAGAAGTCGCAGCCGGCTGATTCCGATCGCCTCAAATTGCGGGCGTGGTTGGCGGCTGAGATTGATGGCTTTGATTACGTAAAGGTGCGCAATCCTGGGTATGT
>DIHU01000159.1 GCA_002420315.1 Akkermansiaceae bacterium UBA5688 | reverse complement strand
ATCAGCTGATGAGATTTCCGAGATTTGGGCAGCTGGCGAAGGTGCCAGTATCGAGGTATTACTTGGAGGCGGAACCCAGTTTGCTATTACAGATATCACCTACGATAACAAAGGGACTGACGATAATTCGGACGATACAATTTCGCTGACTTGGCCGTCGAAAGAAGGGCAAACCTATGGCATCTACTACTCCGAGGACCTTTTCGATTGGGAAACTGATCTCAACGACAGTTATCCGGCGGATCAAGGCGATTCGACCACTTACACTTTCCCAGTGTCGCTTATCGGGGGTCCAGGCTCTGAGCGCGGGTTCTTCCGGATCCAGAAGTAGCTCAAACGAGATAATCACATTTATCCGGAGTCGCCCTGAGGGCGGCTCCGTTTTTTTATTTTCATGAAATTGCGACACTACCCGATGGCATTTCCATGAAGGTGAATTCCCTCTTTTGTTTAAGTTAGTAATTGAGGGCAGATAGTTCGCGCTGGTTTTAGCTGAACGAATCAGGCAGCATTAGACCTGTTTAAAACATAGTATGAAAGCGTCAACACACCTCCGCATCCTCATCTGGATCCCCGTATTGGCTTTCATGGCATCTGCTCAGAATTTGGATGACGCTAGGCAAGCGCTTGATCCAGAGCGCCAAAAAGAGATCTGGGATTCCGAGCATGTCACATTTAAAATCGAGAAGCGATTTGGGGAGTGGTTTTTGGATGGCTTGCGTAAACAAGATGCGAGGGTTCTCGCAGCGGCCTTTCACAAGGAATTCTCGGGCACGGTAATCCCCGCCGAGACCTCGTTTGAGAAGTTCATTAAAAGCAATGTCGAAGAAGTTCGCCGCACCGCTGGAGAGAAACCCGCAAACGCCCAAGATGTAGCTGCCGCCTTGTTGGATCAGCTTCGATTGCTGGATAAGATCGAGGCCCTAAACTTGCGTGTTCTAAGGATCGCGACCGCTGGTGAGGGACAGTGGGAGACACGGCTATTGCTAACGGCATCTGGGCGCAGTGCCGAAGCGAAGTTGGTTGCGCTCGAGTCGGAGCACATCGTCAGCTTCCGAACGAAATCAAATTCAAATTTTAACGCTGGCGCCGTAATTTCCTCTTGGAAAGTTCTGTCCGAAACCAAGCGCAGTGCCCCACAAATGCTGATGGAGGAGGTGACCGAAGCCAGTCAGCTGCACCGCTTGCCATTGGCCGACAACTGGAAAATGCCTAAAGAGGAGATCTCCCAACGTTACAGTTTTCAATTCGCAGTGGAAGATTTCGATCGAGATGGATACCTAGATATTGCGATCGCCTCGGTGCGCGGACCAACGGCGCTGCTCAAGTCGCTAGGGGGTCAGCGCTTTGCCGTCGCGAACAAGGCCTTTGGACTTCCGATGATGGCAACCAAGGCGGAACGAGCGCTGGCCTGTTGGTTGGACTTTGACAACGATGGTTTCCCTGACTTGATTCTCGGCGATCGAATCTATCGAAACATCGAAGGAAAAAGATTCTTAGAGATCACCACTGAATCGGGTCTCAAATTTTCAAGGGCTCCGATGGGCTGTAGCATTGCGGATTACGATGGAGATGGCCTTTGCGACCTCTATGTGCTCTACCAAGGAACTACCGCCGGGGAAGAGCCGCTACCTTGGGTCGGCGATGACATTTCTGGCGCCCCAAATGTGCTGTGGAGAAATCTCGGTGGCGGTCGCTTCAAGAATGTTTCGGTAGAAAGCAAAGCTAGCGCGGGCAAGCGTAATTCCTTCGCTGCGACTTGGCTCTACGCCGACGACGACGCTCTGCCCGATCTCTACGTCGCCAATGATTTTGGCACGAACAACCTGCTACGAAACAAGGGCAATGGTAGCTTCGAGGAAATTGCAAAACAGAACGATGTTGCCGACTTTGCGACTAGCATGGGGGTTGCTAGCGGAGACCTCGATAATGATGGCTCGCCGGAGATCTATGTCGCCAATATGTATTCGAAAATGGGGCGGCGTATCATCGCCCAGGTCTCCGAAGATGATTATGGGCCTGGGGTTCACAAGCAAATCAAGGGCGCTTGCGCTGGCAACCGGCTCTACAAACGCGGCCCGAGAGGCGGGCCTTATACGGAGAAGAGCGAATCCTGGGGCATCAACGATATTGGATGGGCCTACGCGCCCGCGATCGCAGATCTTGATAACGATGGACTACTCGATCTCCACGCGACAACCGGATTTCTAAGCTTTGATCGCAGCAAACCAGACGGATGAACTTGTCTATGGAGGTCTGTCGTGTCGCAGCCTCATAATCGACTCAGCCAGCTTGAAGCAATCGGTGAGATCGATGAAGAAGCAGGCGAGTTCTGGACCAAGAACCCTTTTCAAATGCCAAACGAACGAGAGAACCTAAGTTCCTTTGAGCGCAATCGCACTTTCCTAAACCTCGATGGCAACTCCTTTATCGATGTTTCGTTCGCCTCAGGTGCAGATATTGACTCCGATTCTCGCAGCGTCGTGGCGGCAGATTTTAACCGAGATGGAGCCACTGACCTACTTGTTGGTTCGGTCGGAGGTGGCTCGTTGCGGCTGTTCCTCAACCGTTTTCCAAAGGCCAATTTCTCCCGCATCCGTCTTGAGGGTTCTCGGAGCAATCGTGCCGGGATTGGCGCACGGCTCACGGCCACTGTGAAAGGACAAAAACTGATCCGAGACTTATTCCCTCAAAACGGTTTTATGGGACAGGGTCCAGCAGAAATTATCCTGGGACTTGGAGACGCAAAGGTGATCGACCGCCTTGAAGTCCGTTGGCCTTCAGGAAAAACACAAATTTACAAAAATCTTGCGACCAATCGGTATTTCTTGCTCAAAGAAGATCCGAAATAGGAGTGCTCTTCTGCCCGAAAAGAAGACCCCTAGGTATTAAGATCCAGAAAGTGATTATTTAAAAACAATCATCTAACTTCTCTGCCTAACTATCCAAGGCAAAATCTCTTTCTTCACCTTTCGGCTTCACGAATCGTTCAATTTGGGAGACGTTTGATTTGTGCGTATTGTCATTTTATCAATCATCCTCGTTTTACCAATTTCAGGTCAAGATCACTGGCCATCTTTCAGAGGTGCCGAATCGCGTGGAGTTTCTGAAAACCCAAATCTCCCCGACAGATGGTCAGCTACTAAAAATGTTGCTTGGAAAAGCGATATCCCTGGTCGTGGTTGGTCTTCCCCCATCGTATGGGACAAAAAGGTCTTTTTAACGACTGTTGTCAACCAGGGCGAAAGCGAGAGTCCGAAAAAGGGACTCTATTTCGGTGGGAACCGTCTCAAAATCCCCGAGTCTACTCACCTTTGGAAAGTAATCTGCCTTGACCTCGACTCTGGCGAAATGCTCTGGGACAAAGACGTTCACAAAGGGAAGCCCAAATCCTCAATTCACCTCAAGAATTCCTACGCCTCCGAGACCCCGGTCACTGATGGCGAACTTGTCTACTGTTACTTTGGCAGCTTGGGACTTTACGCCATGGACTTCGAAGGCAAAGTCGTTTGGTCCCACAAAGTCACAGCTTATCCAACTCGCTACGGTTGGGGAACGGCTTCCTCACCAATCCTTCACAAAGACCGCGTCTATCTCGTCAACGACAATGAAGAAAAATCTTATCTCATCGCATTAGACAAAAAGACTGGTGAAGAAATCTGGAAAACCTCTCGTGACGAAAAATCCAATTGGTCCAATCCCTACATTTGGGAAAACAAGCTACGAACTGAAATCATCGTACCGGGCTCCGGCCGCACTCGTTCCTACGATCTGGACGGAAAGGAACTTTGGTCTTTCAAGGGAATGTCCAGCATTACGATTGCTACACCTTATGCTCACGACGGGCTTCTCTACATATCCTCCGGATACGTTGGTGACAGCAAGCGTCCACTCTACGCAATCAGACCTGGCGCTAAGGGTGATATCTCGGTCACTTCAAAAGACACCTCGAATGATTTCATCGCTTGGAGCAACTGGAAAGCGGCTCCTTACAACCCCTCCACTCTTCTTTATCGGGACCAAATTTACGTCCTGCTCGACCGTGGCTACCTCTCCACCTTAAACCCTAAGACCGGAACTACGATATACGGCAAACAACGCCTGCCCGGCTCCACCGGATTCACCGCATCACCCTGGGCATATCACGGGAAAATTTTCTGCTTCAACGAAGACGGAGGCACCAACGTCTGTGAAGCTGGTAAGAGCTTCAAACTTTTGCACACCAACCAATTGGCCGAAGACGACATGGGAATGGCCACTCCTGCAATTGCCGGTAAAAACCTCCTCATCCGCACCTCTGCTCGCATTTATTGTATTCGGCAATAGGTCTATTCAAGGTGCCACTCTGGCCAAAAGACAGAACAGAGATGCAGGTGATTTAATCATCTTAATTGTCAATAGATATGTCGTGTTATGCTGCGATGCCTATAAATTCGACTCATCATTGTCAGTCCATCTTCAAGCTTGCTTTGGTTACCGGCGTTTCATACTTCTTGCAATATGGCGACAAGAAAAAACAGACGTTTTCGACCTAATTTATTCTTTGGCCTTCTGAGCGCGCTGGGGGTTAGTGCACATGCTCAAACAATCGGATTTACCGACGGATTTGAGATCGCAAACTGGGAGAGCACCGAAATCCTCGCAACCGACCAAGTCGTTTCGGACGGTTTTACCGACATGTTCCAAATCGACCTTGATGGCGCCGCGCAGAGCGCTGAATTCACATACGATGTTAGCCTGCCCGGCGGCGGAGTGAGCAACCGCACCGCAGACTTCACTATCACGCTAGCGAACGATGCAGAAATTACCTTTGATTGGGAATTCACCGGGATGCACGCTTGGTGGCAGGCTTTTGCCGAATTTCGCATTATTGTAAACGACGTAGAGATAGAAAGCCCTGTCGATCTCACTACCACCTCAGGAGGTTATTTTTTCAACGGCTTTGACCAACAAGTTAATGTTAAAGCAGGAGATAAATTTGGATTCCGTATTGGTGGTCAAAACTTTGATTCAACCTCGACTCTTAATGGTAAGCTGATTGTGAGCAACTTCCGAGTTGTTCAAGAGGGTGAGAGCGATGCAGACAGGGACGGTCTCCCAGATATCTGGGAAATAAAATATGGTTTGAGCAATAATGATGACGGGACGGTCGACATCAAAAACGGCCCCAACGGTGATCCTGACAATGACGGGCTCAATAATCTTGAAGAGCTCCAATCGGAGACCGACCCAACTTTAGCAGATACCGACTCTGATGGCCTAAGTGACAAGGTCGAGGATGGTGGCGGGACCTTCATAAGCGCAAGCAAAACCGGAACGAGTCCTATTAATGCTGACTCCGATAATGATGGGCTCCTCGATGGAGTCGAAAACCCTCTCCTTGATTTTGTAGACGCTGATCAGACTGGAACCAGCCCACATATGGCCGACACCGACGGCGATGGCGTTAATGATGGAATCGAAGTTTCCATTGGTCGAAATCCGACCGAGGTCCAATCAATAGGAACACGCGACGGGATCGTTGCCAACTTTGACGATGCCGGTGAGACATATGCCGAAGAGGCTCTACGAGGTGCACCTGTCGGAAGACTCGTCGCAGCTGACGCTGAATCTGACGGAGCATACTACCAGCTTCTACAGACAATTGGTAACTTGGGAAACTACATCTCTTTTGAATCTGAAGAGGACTACACAGGTTGGCAAAACTTCTCCTTCACAATGGATTTCCTCGCGAGCGCAGTTGCAGCAGATGGCTGGGGAATCAATTTTCTTTCCACCGCTGACAATGGCGATTCTGGTGTAGTTCAGGGTATTGGAAACGAAGAGGATGGAACTGTGGATAACTCTTTTGGAGTGGGATTCAAGACCTTCCAATCAACCGAAGCCTCAATTACCTGGGATGGAATTGATGCGAGTGGA
>DIHU01000078.1:2110-4745 GCA_002420315.1 Akkermansiaceae bacterium UBA5688 | reverse complement strand
ACTGCCAAATGCCACTCATCCCGAGTCTCACTCCTCACGGGCCTATACTGTGACCAGGCCGGCGGCGCATCACTCTCACGCGGTGCAAGCATCGCCGAAGTCCTCAAACCCGCCAATTACCATACGATGATGGTCGGTAAGTGGCATCTTTCCAAACAACCAACTGACTTTGGCTTCGACCGCTATTGGGGCCACCTCTCCGGAGCAACCAATTTCTTCACCGGCGACAACACCTTTCGGCTCGACGGCAAGCCATGGAAAGTTCCCGCTACTCACAAAGGAAAACCATTTTACACCACAAATGTTATCACTGACTATGCGCTCGATTTTATCGACCACCATTGGAGTCTTAAAGAGAGAGAAAATCGTGCCCCATTCTTCCTCTACTGCGCTTATAACGCTCCCCACTACCCGCTACAGGCACCTAAATCCGAAGTCGAAAAGTACAAGGATAAGTTTGTAAAAGGATGGGACGTCCTTCGCAGGGAACGCCACAAAAAACAAATTGAATCCGGCCTTCTTCCAGCCAAATGGCCACTCTCCCCGCGGGCCACTCATATCCCGGCATGGGAGAGTCTTTCGCCCGAAGCGAAACAATGGGAACAAGACCGCATGGAAGTTTACGCAGCAATGGTCGACGTCCTCGACCAAAACGTTGGGCGCCTCATCGCGCATCTTAAAAAGAAAGGTATCTATGACAACACCCTCATCATGTTTTGCTCTGATAACGGAGCCTGCCCCTTCGAACGCACCCGTGGCAAAGAACTCAAACCTTGGGACCCAAAATCCTACTGGTGCTACGATGTCGGCTGGGCCTCACTTGGCAATACCCCATTTCGTCTTTACAAGCAGAACCAACACGAAGGCGGAATTTCGTCGCCCATGATTGTGCGCGGCCCTAAATCTCTCTTAAAAACGAAACCTGGTTCCATCACCCGCCAACCCTCTCACCTCATTGACTTCATGGCAACCTGCATAGAAATTAGTAATGCCTCTTATCCAACAAAAATTGGGAACCGTATGATCGATCCTCTTCAGGGGAAATCTCTCCTCCCCATCTTTGCCGGTCAAGAACGCGAAGCTCACAATCCTCTCTACTTCCACTTCTCTAAAGACCGTGCTCTCCGCTCTGGTGACTGGAAAATAGCCTCCGCAAAAATGGGCCGTTGGGAGCTTTATAACCTTAGCGAAGATCGAACAGAACTCACCGACCTTTCCGCAAAGCACCCGAAGCGGGTTAAAAAAATGGTGGCCCAGTGGCGCGAGATCGCCAAAACCAAAGACCGCCTGCCCAAGAACCAACTCAAAGCAGTCAAAAATACTCTCACCCCCCAGAAGTTTGGGATCCGCTCGGATCCCGGTGCGACAAAGTAAAGCTAACCAATAGCTCCAGTTTATTGACCTTCAGCTCAATTAGATCAACGAATCTAGAATTAAATTCACTGACTCAATAATTCGCTGATCACGCGGACGCAAATCTGGGGCAAAAGGTTCCCCAGTAATATGCTGGAGACCTTCAATATAACGAACCGCGATCTCATTTGCCTGTTCTTCGGAAAACTGTTGCTCGTTCTGATCTTTAACCATTCCTCGCGCAAATTCCTTGGAAAACGATACCGGTTTACCGTCTCGGGTAACCACCTCACCGTGATCACCCAATCTCCAAAAACGGGACGAATCCATGGTGTAAAGCTCATCAGCTGCCACGATCTCCCCTGCCGAATTGATTCCGTGCTCGGTTTTTGTATCCACTAAAATCATTCCCCGCTTCGACAAATATTGCGAAACAACTCCAAAGGCCATCAACGAAGAATTACGAATCGCAGCATATTGTGGTGCCGTGCAAACACCTTCGTTGACGAGATAATCCGCATCTACAGTCCGATCTATTTTATCCTTCGTACTTGGCGTATCCATTAAATACGGAAGTCGACCATTTGGCTCAAGTTTTCCAACTTCTAAATCATGCCCGGCGTAATGCATGACCTTAGTTCCTGTCTCTTTGGCGATAAGCCAGTGTTGGTAAAGTGAAGTTGATGTCGAACTCTCCGCCATATATAAACGGACCACATTTTCCAACATCACAAGAGTTAAGTTTTCTGCCGGAATAACCGTTGAACTAGGGGCTAAGCCTTGCACTTCAAACTGCGAACTTCCCATGAAGTCTTTCACCAACCGCAGCATGTGATCGTGATTCACTGCGAGCACCTGATCTTTAAACGGAATGGCTCCGCGATTTACATCATGAGTAGAAATTCGATTATTTCTGAACATCAAACGGATGGGCCTACCATCGCGATGAATCAGAGATCCTCCAAAAACGGAATCAGAAACCTTCCCATTTAAAACGGTGCAACCTTCAAGTCGAGCGATCTCACCGTCGTCAATCAACTGCTTGATTGACCGGCCTTCATTCACCGCTGACCCATGCTCAGCAACCAATTCCTGGATTTCCTGAATTCCTAACATTCGCTTGAAAAATTATCTCCGACATTTTGTCAGCGAGTGAAATACTAGCCGCTTAGCCAACAACTACAAGCACAGCGCAATACTTCACGCGATTCTGGCAAGGAAGATTCCGACTCACCCGACCTTACCACATCAAACCACCGGGAATAGGAGCTCATTAATCGAT
>DIHU01000078.1:668-1733 GCA_002420315.1 Akkermansiaceae bacterium UBA5688 | reverse complement strand
CTAATCGTTTTGGTTGGATCTGGGTTATGGGGATTATAAGGAGAATTATCCCAAGCATTCCGGACATGCACCTGTGTTCCGGCAGGCAGTTTGCGTGGCTCTTTTAAGACGTAGGTCCGCTGCCAATTGAAGTTGTAATTTGGAACCGAAAGTAACATCTCGCGCTTTCCATCCGGAATTTATGCTTCGAATTCCATAAACTTCCCCCGAAAATGCATGTGAGGATTGATTGCATAGAGCGTGACATTCCTTCGAATAGGTAAGGTTTTCTGCTGTTTATATTCTTGAGCGCCAGCCGGAATTTGGAAGCGCCTCTGAGCAATCACCGCAGTCCTAAAAATCTTAGCAGTTGGTTCATCAGAAATATGAAGGCCAAGCTCTGTCTCATCTACTTCAGGCTTTCCAGAAGCCGTATAGTGCAGCTGGAACCGTAATTGATGGCCCTTCTTCAAAAACACAGAACTTCCTTCTGGGTAACGTTGACCCTCGGTCCCCGGCGCAAACCCGGTCACCCACTGTGAGCTCCTTCGTGTTCCAGCTGGATGGGAAGTGACGATGACATGATGCAGAACTCTCGTATTCCCGGGACGGATTTCGGTCGCCTTTAGCCAAACATCCCGATCGAAAGGGTTGTCCATCGTAACATAGCGATAGTCAAAAACGCCCTCGGCCCTGACCTTCTGCGCCGGCAATGTGATGATCTTATCGGGCTTTCCAAGGAACCATTCAGGCACTTGTCTTTCCAAACCCTCCAAAGGATCCGGGCCATCACCTTTCGGACTCCCATCAGCCACCCAGCTAACAACCTTATTCGCTTCTTCAGCAGTAAGGCTGCAATCGTTTGAAAATTCGCCAACCTCAGGATCTGCCTGCCATGGAGGCATTTGCCGGGTCATGATAACTTCTGATATCATGTCAGACCAACCCGCAACCTTTCGGTAGCTACTCATGGCGAAAGGGCCAAGGCCCCCTTTGGTGTGACAGGAAGTGCATTTCTGGGCTAGAATTGGAGCAATATCCCTCGTGTAGGTCAGCCCTTTCGGATACTTGGGGAAAGTAATTTTG
>DIHU01000078.1:0-226 GCA_002420315.1 Akkermansiaceae bacterium UBA5688 | reverse complement strand
GAATGCTCCCCGATAAACAATTTTACGACCTACCGAGCTGATCAAATACACCTCTGCGGTTCGCTCCACGCCGAGCGAGGGTGCCACAATCTGTGCCTCATCCTTAAGCACTGGCACCTTAATTTTAAACTCCTCAACTTCCTTCGAAATTTCAACCCGACTATCCTGAAGATTCGCATTAAGCATACAGAAAAGGACACCTTTATCTTGGTAGTTCGCGCTCATG
>DIHU01000146.1:3949-4075 GCA_002420315.1 Akkermansiaceae bacterium UBA5688 | reverse complement strand
TCGAATCCCTCCCCCTCCGCCATAGCTTTCCTTTGTAAAACATTGGATTGGGCGTTCTCAGAAATGGGAACGCCCTTTTTTGTCTCGTATCTTAAATGCATCAAAACGCACCCAAATGATACTTTT
>DIHU01000146.1:0-3569 GCA_002420315.1 Akkermansiaceae bacterium UBA5688 | reverse complement strand
TCAGATAGTCAGAACGACAAAACCGCCTTACGAACTCCGGAACAGCCTAGAAAAACTCCAAAATTCCAACATCTTATTCCGCTCAAATAAGGCTATCAACACGCCGCAAATTGGCGCCTCACGACGATTGAGACTCAGGCAGTGACGGAGGGCTTGCAGTTGCTTAACTCGAGTAACCTTGACTAAAACAAAGGCGAAAAGATGTCGCTATTTGAAGCTAGCTAGCCACCAAAACGGTGAACTAAACCTGTTCTGGAATTGTCCCAAAGAGAGCAATTTCTTTGAATAGTTCAATATGATCGATGGCAATTTCACTCTGCGATTCAGCGTGCAGTAAACCGTCAAAGACGTTCGAAAATTGGTCGAGAAGATCAGGAGGAGTGCCATTTAATCCGCGAACGACCATGTTCCAGGTCATCAGCAAGCGAACCTCGTCTTCTACCGCGCAAACTAGCTTTACAACAGTATGACGACTGTCCGCTTCGATTTTATTGTAAAGTTCGCGCACCGCTTCTTCACGGCCTTCCAAAATCTGAAGAATCCGATCCTCATTCACCACCAAAAGACCAGTCACATCTCTTTCGTTGTTAGCTTTGACTGATTTACTCTCGATATCATCGAAGTCAGCATCCGTGAACGGTTTGGTTGGCTTACTGAGATAAGTCAGTCGAAAAATTGGGTATTCTTCCTCTTGCTGAATGGTCTCCCAAAGGAGGCTCATGCGTGATAGCTCGTCTGACATGTTCGTAGATTGACACAATTGGAATCTCACGGCGAGTAAATTGCCTTTGAGGCGCGAGAAGCTCTTTTGTAATAGGCAAAATCTCATAAAAGAATACCGTTCTCGAATGGACCAACTTCCGCCTGCCGCCGCGCCACCGCCATCTCATCACTCCGGCGTTCCCGTTCCCGAACGCCAATGGGGCATGTTCGCCCACCTTTCAGCATTTTCTGCGTGTGTAGGAATCCCTTTTGGAAACATCGTCGGGCCACTAATCATGTTTTTGATTAAAAAAGACGAATATCCCTTCGGAGGAGATCAGGCCAAGGAAGCTCTCAACTTTAATATCTCTTGTACTCTCTATGTTTTGATTTCCATTGCGCTCTGCTTCGTTGTTATCGGATTTATTCTCCTCCCCATTCTGGGCGTATTCTGGCTCGTAGCCACAATTATAGCCGCCGTGAAATCGAATGAAGGAGTTTTTTACCGCTACCCTCTCTGCTTTCGCTTTGTCAGCTAGAAGCTTGGCCTTTTTACTGCTTCAGGTCTGTCATGCGCGTCCTTATTGCCAACGATAAATTCAAAGGTTCTCTCCCAGCAACCGAGGTCGCTCAAGCAATACAGAAAGGCCTCCCTCCCAACTGCGAAATCGATCTCTGCCCGATCGCTGACGGCGGAGAAGGATTCACCTCTACGATGCTCGCAGCCCTCGGCGGCCGGTGGGTTGAATGCGATACCGTAGACGCCCTTCATCGCCCTCTACGAACCCGTTACGCCGTCACCGATACAGGGCTAGCGGTCATGGAAATGGCGTCAGCCTCCGGCTTCGAACTCATTCCAGAAAAAGATCGCGACATCCTGCAGTCATCCACTTACGGCACCGGACTCATGATACGCCACGCAGCCGATCAAAAAAACGTCGAGCGAATCCTTATTGGAATCGGTGGCTCCGCAACTAATGACGGAGGAGTTGGGATGGCGGACGCACTTGGTGTTCTCTTTCTTGATTCCGAAGAAGGGCCCCTATCTGGCTGCCCAGCCGGGCTGGAAAAACTTGCCATCATTGATCACGATCAGCTCGTCGACTTACCACCGATCGATGTAGCATGCGATGTCGACAACCCAGTCCTTGGGCCCAATGGCGCAACTGCCATTTTTGGTCCGCAAAAAGGGGCCAACGAAACCGAACAAGAAGCTCTTGAAGCATTTTTAACTCATCTCATCAAAGTCACCAAAGCCACGGAACTTTCCGAAGTGCCCGGGGCAGGAGCAGCAGGCGGACTCGGTTTCGGCCTGATGTATTTTCTCGAGGCTCAACTCCATCCGGGCTTCGATCTTGTCTCCAATGCCCTCGATCTTCCTGCCCGCATCAAGCAAGCCGATCTCGTCATCACCGGTGAGGGATCGCTCGATGCCCAATCACTCTCTGGTAAAGGGCCAGTCGGCATCGCCCGACTTGCCCGTAACCTCGAGAAACCGACCATCGCCATCGCTGGACAAATTTCCGATGAAGTCCGCCATTCTGGCCTATTTAAGCAATGCGGGGCTCTCACAGATTTCGACCTTCCTTTCGAAACCCTCATGACAGATACCGCCAAGCTTCTTTCACGTAAAGTTCGTGAGCTTAGTGACTTGCTCCTCCTGCACGGACAGGGTTAGCTCGCACTCACATGAGCAAAGCAGTTCTTCTCTTCTCCGGACAAGGTGCCCAAAAAGTGGGTATGGGCCAAGATCTCGTCGAAGCCTATCCTTCCGCCAAAGCGCTTTTCGAAAAAGCGGACTCGGTCCTAAGCCGTTCCTTAACAGAGGTCATGTTCAACGGCCCAACTGAGGACCTCACTCGGACCGGGAATTGCCAACCTGCCCTTTTCCTGCACGGGCTTGCTCTTCTCGAAATTCTTCGCGAAAAAGTTCCTTCGCTTGAGCCCGTTGCTGCTGCCGGACTTTCCCTCGGGGAAATGACCGCGCACTGTGCTGCTGGAACTTTCACTTTTGAAGATGGACTCAAACTTGTTGCCCGTCGCGGCCAACTCATGGATGAAGCGTGCGAAGCCAACCCAGGAACCATGGCCGCAATGATCGGAGGATCCGACGATGATGTTGCCCGCCTCGCAAACGATTGTAAGGTCGATGTAGCCAATCTTAACTGCCCAGGACAAACCGTCCTCTCCGGCCAGGAGGAAGGAATAGATACTGCCGTTTCAAAAGCCAAAGAGTATGGACTTCGAATGGGCAAGAAGCTGAAAGTTGCCGGAGCCTACCACTCGCGTCTCATGGCAGGGGCCCAAGAGAAGCTCGGAGAAGCACTTGCCGTTACAAAAATCGCCGAACCTAAAATTCCGGTCGTTTCGAATTTTCTCGCGGCACCCCCAAAAGGCCCAGATGCCATCCGGGCCTCTCTCAAAGATCAAGTCACCGGCTCGGTGCGCTGGATCGAATCCATCCAATTACTCCGCGAACAGGGTCACGACCTTTTCATCGAACTTGGACCTGGGAAGGTATTGGCCGGATTCATGTCCCGAATCGATAAGGGAGCCCGCATTATTTCTATTGAAGACGCTGAATCGCTGGAAGCTGCAGTCGCCGAGCTTTCCTAAGCCAAAAAAATTACGCTTTAGGAAAAATTAGTTCTTGTTCCTTTTGGCGGGTCGTCCTAGCGTCCCGCCGTCCTAACCGGCAACGCGGAGCGGTAGCTCAGTTGGTTAGAGCGCCGGCCTGTCACGCCGGAGGTCGCGGGTTCGAGTCCCGTCCGCTCCGCCACTTTTACAGTGTTTTGCCAACTCGTCTAACTCTCCACACCCGGAGAGTTTTTTTGTGTCTGCTGTCTAAAAGCTCTCCAGATCAATCG
>DIHU01000236.1:14772-31779 GCA_002420315.1 Akkermansiaceae bacterium UBA5688 | reverse complement strand
GTTTGCTCACGCGATAAAGCTACGGGCAGAGCTCGCTGGACAACCAATATTGCAACTGCTGCCAAAGCCCCAATGCCAACTTGGGGCTTCTCCTCCGCTCCCGTCATCGTCGGCGATCGGCTCTTCCTAAACGCTAACAGCTTCGGTATTGCGCTTGATAAAAATACCGGCGAGATACTTTGGAATTCTCCTCCATTCTCCGGCGGTTATGCCGCCGCCGTTCCCCTTAAATGCCGAGATCAAGCGGCTGTTGCCATTTTTGGCAATAAAATCATGCATGTTGTTTCCCAAGCTGATGGCAAAGTTCTCTGGAAGGTCGACTGGCCCACCCGCTTAGGCGAAAATTCTGCCGACCCACTCATCATAGGCGACAAGCTCTATCTCTCCTCGTGGTGGGGTGAAGGTGCCGCTCTCTTCGATCCCAACCTCGATTCAACCAAGCCCATCTGGACTAACAAAAAATTCCAGAACCACATCAACCCACCTGTCCTGCACGAAGGCCACCTTTATGGCTTCGACGGCCCCGTCCATAAAAAGAAAATCAAATCGTTTCTCCGCTGCCTCGATATCAAAACCGGAAAAACTGTGTGGTCTCAACCCGATCTTCGGGGCTCACTTATCCTCTCGAATGAAAAGCTTATCATCCTTACCGGAAATGGCAGCTTAATCATCGCCAAAGCCAGCCCCGCGGGCTTTAAGGAATTCGCCCGCCACGAAGGCCTTGGCAAACGGACTTGGTCACCTCCTCTTCTCCACAAAAGCAAGCTATTCATTCGCGACGCCGATGGCACTGCAACATGCCTAAACCTTGGGGAAAAATCCCGCTAAAAATCGATAATACAGATAAGAAGTCGTCCTCCTTTAGTCAGAAACTACCCTGCCACAGACAAATCCCCTTGGATCGCACGACGACGATACAGAAACTCAAAAAGGTTTCCCTCGTGTGGCTGTTCCCACTGGACACGATTTGTCGGGAACGGCCCAATATTTAGACGCTCGATATCTGGGCTCAACATGAGATCCTGTATCCAATCCTTATTTTCGGTGAAAGCACTCACCACAAGGGTCTCCCCAATGTTAGCCAACATCTCTGACTGGGGCATCTCAACAATACTTGCGTAAGGAAACATGAACTCGGTATTCGCCAACTGGTGATCTCTGTCATCACAAGCAACCAAGGTTGGGCAGAGATACGTTTGATCGAAAGCCTCTACCCTTCGACTGCCACCACGATGGCCTGCCGTCGCATCGCGAGCGCCCTCTTCCTTGAGAAGGTCATCGATCATTCCATCGATTCCCTCTGCCAATGCGGTATTTGCAAAGCCGCAAAGAAGAGCATCAGAATCATCACGAGCCAGAGGCTTGATCTCTGCTAGCTTGGCCGCCAATGCCTCCGCGATCTCGTCACAATGAGATGGGACTAAAATCGCTGAAGTATTGATGCAGCTTCTTCCTCCATTAGCGGAAATCGAAGTGACAAGCACATCAAGAAACTCCTCCCAGCGATCGATATAGTCTTCGCCGATCAAAATCTTTGAACGCCCAGTTCCGTGAACCTGAATATTCTTGAAGGGAGCATACTTCCTAACCGTTACGTCCGAACCGAATGAGATCCCAGCACCACAAGAAGTGAGTAATGTGTCACCCCCCTCATGGGTTGTCGGATAATAACCAAAAGCTTCTTTTGGAAACCCTGCCTGAATCATAGCTTGCACGATTCGAAGAGGGGTAAAGGGATCCTCGCGACCCGGCTTTAAAAGAACAGGTATCTTCATCACTAGAGCGGGAAGCCAGAGCGAATTCACCGCCGGAGCATTACTCGGAAGAGACACGCCAAGCGAACTAGTCGTCGGATAGTAATTGACCTCTAAGCCACCAACGGAAGTGATCCCTCTATCAAAAATTTCCAAAGGCATCCCTCGGGTCAACCCTCCGATAACAGTGCGGATTTGCGACATCGCTGCATGAACCTTTCCCATATTCATCTTCACCAAAGTATGCGGAAGACGAGTCAGCGCAGAAAGTGACTCAACGTAGTCGTCAGGACCCTGAACCAAATCACCGCAAGGTAATTCGGCATTCATGAAAAGTTCCGCGGCAGCCTCGCAATAATCCGCAAGGGTGTCAGCCGGAATGGCATCGAGGGCAGCTTTCGATTCGCTGATACGCAGAAGATCACGCCGGATCAAACCCGGGTTCGCAGTGTGCGTTGTCAGATTTTCGTTGAGCTCAATTAGGTCGGCAGACTCGTAAGATTCGCCGAGGCGTAGGATGGGAATTTGCATAGCTTTAGATCTTAGTAAACACCTTCAATGACTGCTTTGGTTCCGCTCTGGAAAGGTCGGACATCGCCGACTCCATCCCACGGAAATTCGTCGCACTCGGGACGACGAATCGCTTCGTCCCGCTCCAGAAATCTTGGCACGAAAAACTCTTTTGTCATCGTCGTAAGCTCAACCCGACCATATTCGCCGTAGTCCACAATCTTGGTGGAATCGTCGGGATCAACCACTCTCAATATCGCTCGAGGCTGAGGCGCATAATAGGTCAGGGAATACTCACCTGGCTCCCGCTTTTTGGAAATAGCTAGACCCATCAAAGTATTCCCGTAAGTCGGAGCATAGTTTATTTTCCCTTCAAGAACTTCCTCCTGGATGAACTTAACGTATTGCGGAGTCATCGTCGTCCCCCCAGCAAAAACACCACGTATCCCTGCATCGGCAAGCGACATTCGTAACGAAAGGCTCTCGAGCAAGCGAGGAGTGGTGAAGATACATTTGATATCGCGATGGCGGATGATTGTCACAGCCTGATCAATGACATGCTCCTGATAAGCCTTGGCCATCTGCATTTCGCCCATCCCGATCAGTCGCTTCACCCAGCGGGGGTCAAGATCAATAAAGTAACACGCGCCTCCACGGATATTGGCCAAGTGCTCGATCGCCATACGCAAACGACGGGGGCCAGTTGGACCGACCATCAACCAGTTTGCGCCTTGCGGGAAAAAATCCGGACCATAATGCTCAGAGAACTCGGTGTAGTCAGTTTTATAATCCTCCCAGCCGATCCGCTGTTTCGGCATTCCGGTGGTTCCTCCCGTCTCAAAAACATTGTACGGTCGGCCCTCATAAGCTTTGGGAATAAACTTAGCCGGATCCTCTTTTCGGAGGACCTCATCATCGAAATTGTCGAAGTGAAGCATATCCGCAAAGGTCTGAACCCTTTCACGAGGATCCCAACCAGCATTCTTTGCCCAGTCCAACCAATAGGGACAACCGGTCTCAGGTGAAAAGTGCCAGTTGATCAATTCTTTGGTGCGGGAATCAACTTGCGCGCGGGCTTCTTCTACGGTTAGGGAGGAACTCATGGTCAGTGACTGAAAATTTTGCTCCCAGAGAAGTAACCTAACAGTGAAAAGCCGCAAGAAGGAGTTTTCCTAATTATTTCTTCCCCTCCAATTCGAAAACGAAGTCATCTTCCACGCCCGCGAACCCAAAAGAGTGGCCGCCATGATCAATCCTACGCTGAGACCCCACCAAACTCCCGCTGTTCCCACTCCACAAAAGAATGCCAAATAAATTCCAAAAGGCATCCCGATCAACCAGTGCGAAGCAAACATGATGAGAGCCGGCATTTTGACATCATCCATACCTCGCAGAACACCGGACGATAAAATCTGAGAATGGTCCGAAACCTGAAAAATGGCCGCGATCCAAAGCAAACCCACAACAATTTTCATTGGCTCCACTTCGCTCACAAAACTTGAGGCTAGATCTTCATCAAAAATCAAGAAGACGCCTACGAAAAACAAGGAAACCACCAAGCCCATCAACCAACCGCTCAATACGATCGGCCTCATCCGCTCAAATTTTTGCGCTCCCTTCGCTTCACCAATCTGCACCGTTAAGGCCATCGATAGCCCTAAGGGAACCATGAAGGTTGTCGCCACACACATGATGGCTACTTGGTGAGCTGCCAAAGCCGCAGCCCCAAAACTCCCGACCAAAAGAGCCGCCATTACAAAAGCGCTGATCTCGGCCGACACCTGAAGGCTAGCTGGCCAGGCAATTTTCCAAAACGACAGCAACTCCTTACGGTCCGTCTTCAAAAACCAACGATGAGGTGCCCAAGCCTTCAAGTCCGGACTGAATCGACACCAAAGCATGACCCCGACCATTGTTGCTAGCCTCGCCAGTAAGGTTGCCAACCCTGCTCCTTCTAACTCCATTCTTGGTGCTCCCCAATTTCCGTTAATGAACAACCAGTTCAGAAAAACATTCAAAAAGACTCCCGCTAGAACGATCCAGAATACTGGCCAAGGTTTCGCCATTCCATCTGAATGATTGCGGACAGCCATCGTAATGATCGCCGGAGTCATCGAAGCACTCACCAAAAGATAAAATCCGGGTAATCGATCTACAACCTCTGGATCCTGACCCAAAAACGAAATCAACGGCAGACTCAACCAACTGAGAATGAAGGTCGCTACCCCCAGTAACAAACTTAGCAAGAATCCATCACGCAAAGCAGCCTTAGCCTGTTGCGGATCTTCCGCCCCACGCGCCTGTGAAACCTTGACCGATACCGCGATTGCAATTCCGATTCCTAACATAAGCGGAAGATGCAAAATAGAATGTGCCAGCGTCGAGGCGGCTAGCTCTACGGTCCCAATCTTCCCAATCATATAGGTATCAACCAGACCCATGAGCATTTGGCTGACCTGCCCAGCCATTAAAGGAAGCGCAAGAACCAAGGTCGCCCGCCCCTCGCGAACGATAGAAGTCATAACGCGGTCATACCCCAAGAAACCGAAAGCTCAAGATTGAACAAAAGCTTCAGAGCGCAGCTGCTTTCGCCTCATCCAAAGCTGCCAACATAGCCAAAATGGAATCGCCCAATGTGAAGTCCGAACCATCGCCTCGGCAAACCAAGGGTCCATTCCATTGTAAGGAAGAGCCTCATCATAATAAGCCAAAATACGAGCAAGCGCCGTCGCTCCACCCCAACAGAACATATAAAAAAGTGCGATCCACCGAGTCCACCGGAGGAAAACAAAGGGCACCACCAAAAAATCAAGCCACCCAAAGATTCTCAAAAACTGAAGACTCCCATCCTCGGAAAGCGATAAGATCTCGGTTGTCATCATCTGGAAATGTAAGGGGACGCTGTAATAACCAACGGCATAAAGTCCGTGCCCCACAAAAGTCGCCGCTGTCGCAATCATAAGTGACAAACGCACAACGGCCTGGCGTTTTGGCACATTATGAGACTTCCGACCCAAGAGGATTAGCAATGCCAACGGGACAAAGATTTGGAGAATATGCTCCATAGCCATCCCCGCCTGCATGTCCTTCCCAACCCAACGGGAAAAACCATCGAGAATTAGGATCAAAGTTGCCGGAATAAGAAACCAACGTAGCCAACGCAGATGGGAAAATCCCACAACCCAAGGAATAAGAGCTGAGACCATGAGGAAAATCCCCAGTCGTTCAAGCGTGGGAGTAATCCATTGGTCCGAGGTCCGAGCAAAATGACTCCAGGTCACATCATAATTTTTGAGAACCGGCGCCCACCATTTCTCTTCCCAAATCAGCTCACGAATCGGACTGTCCCACCGCCAAGTTAACCAGCCACGAGCTAGAAAAGTGACACTCACGATGAGCTGCAAGATTCCCAGAGAGAACCGATCAAGCCACGTCACCGAATCCTCTCCATCTGAAGAATCCATTGCCCTGCTTAGTCCGCCGGAATTCTTAGAACTTTATCTCCTCCGTTCGGAGCCCAAAGCTCAAGACCCTTCGGGTTGCGATAGGGATTTTCAGGATTCACCTCACCCACTTGGGCAACGTTCCCCACCTTGACTGTCTTATCAAAGATTGCCCCGGGTGTCACATGAAGCCAATCAAAGCCATTAAAAGCAGCCGTGCCGACCGTCCAGGAGTAATTAACATCAGCGCGACGAAGCGGAGCTCCCCAGCATCCCTCGCCAAGATAAACGGTTGCATTAGGATCGTTTGGCGCCGCCTTGAAATCCTCCCCACCTCCAGTGAAAGGTTTGAGCGGAAGAGTCCTTTTCATAACATGGGAATCAGATTCCATAATGAGGTCAAAGCCTGCTCTATAAAAGGTTTCGGCCCACTTATAGGAATTCCGACCAAGTGCCTTTCCGCTTGTGTGGGGACGCATTGGCTTGTGGTAACCAGCCACCAAATGGGTTATCCCTTGGCCATTCTTTTCCAAGTCAGATCTCAGCCAATTTCCCTGGCTCCCATCTGCCGGAATCTCGCTGTTCAAAATATAATAGCGAAAGAGGCCACTCCCAATATTGAAAGCTCCATAAGAGTCCTTGGACGTCCCAAAATGAGACGGAATGCTCTCAGGTCTCGACTCGTGATTTCCGCGATGCGGCACGATGGGTAGAAGCTGACCCGAATCACTTATCGTAAGCTGCCAGTCATCAAGCCAGTCGTTCCACCCTTCGGCACTGTCGTGATTAATCATGTCACCAGTGAAGGCCACAAAAAGCGGCGACAGCTTACGACACATCGTATTGGCAGCCTGACGGATATCTCTAAAATTTCGCGAGTCTCCTCCGCAAATAAAAGTAAACGACTTTGGCAGCTTGGGAGCTGTTCGAAAGTAGAAAAGGCGACTCACCCCCGCACCATCGCCAAGACACATATAATACCAACTGTCGGGCTTAAGATTTCCCAAGGTTACCATGCAGTTCCTCATCCCGTCGTATTCCACCACACGGTCCACTTCCTTCCGCTCGGTATATTTTGACTTATTGCGGCCCTCATTTTTAAGGCCGTAATAGAGAGTCGCCGGATCTCCCTCCAGTTGATTCCAAACGAAGGTCGCCGTCGTCGTCGGATCTTCAAACCACACCAAGCGATATTTCTCAGTCTTGGAGGTGTTGATATTCACCGAGGAATTCTGTCCGGACAGAGAGGCTACCGCACTGAAGAGCACCGTCAACGCGACCAAAAAAGAGCGATATTTGGCCGGGGGGCATTTCCTTTGAGTCATGCCCCAGTAGAGTTTCAATAATTACGATTTCAACTCTAAAAAACCGCTAGACTCAAATCCTCAAGATTGATTCCCCTTTTGTTCCCTCTACTCTCTCTGCCGATGAAAGTGGTTCTCTTCGTTTTCCTTGCCATCCTCTCGGCAACCGCCGCTCCCTTCGAACTCCTGAAGGGATCACGCGTCGTCCTCGTTGGCAACGGCCTCGGCTCCCGTATGATGCAATTTGGCTCTTTTGAAACCTTACTCCACCTCCAGCACCCCGAAAAAAACCTCTTCATCCGTAATATGTGCGATGAAGGGAATACTCCAGGCTTCCGCCCCCATTCCGCCCGCTCCAACCCCTGGGCTTTCCCAAGTGCCGAGAAATTCCACCCGCCCCTCTCCAAAGCAAAAGACCGCTGGGGCTCCGGCCACACTGGCACCGGCTCTATGCCTACACCAGATGAATGGCTCACCCAACTCAAGCCCGACATCATCATCGCCTTTTTTGGATTTAACGAATCATTCCAGGGCCAAGCCGGACTCGAAAACTTTAAGGCCGAACTCCGAGCTTGGATCAAGCACACCAAGTCTCAGAAATACAACGGAACTTCTGCACCCCGCATCGCCCTCGTTTCACCCACTACCTTCGAACATCCGGATGCCGCCCACAAAAATAAGGTCAGCACAAACCTAATCCTCTACACCCAAGGCATGGATGAAGTTGCTAAGGCTGAGTCCGTTATTTTTTCCAACCTTTCGAGCGAACAAGACCCTTTCAACCTCAATTCATTCCCCGCTAATCAAAGCAAATTATTATTCAAGCCGTTACCATATACAAAAATCTCCCGAAAGATATACAGCGAGCTTTTTGGCACTTCTAGTCGCCTTTCCAGTGCAACCGACTCAAGCATCTATCACGCCGTCCGCGAAAAAAACTGGCACTGGGAAAAATACTACAAAATCCCAAACGGAGTCCACGTCTACGGCCGCCGCCACAATCCTTTCGGCCCAAAAAACTATCCAGCCGAGCTTAAAAAACTCGAGCAAATGACCGCCAATCGCGACCAGGCCATCTGGGCCGCCGCCCAAGGAAAAACCTTCGATCTCGCTACCGCCGATGCCAAAACCATCAACCTCCCGCAGATCAAAACCAACTACCGGCCCAGCCACAAGAACGGCACCACCGAATACCTCTACGGCGACGACGCCCTTGCCTCCTTCACTACTGCTCCCGGATACAACATTGATCTCTTTGCTTCCGAAAAAGAATTCCCCAACCTGGCCAACCCAGTCCAAATCACCTTCGACAATAAAGGCCGACTCTGGGTCGCCACCATGCCCACCTATCCACACTGGAAACCCGGCGAACCCAAGCCCAATGACAAACTTCTTATCTACGAGGACACCAACAACGATGGTAAAGCAGACAAAGAAATCGTCTTCGCTGACAAGCTTCACCTCCCCACCGGATTCGAAATCTCACATGACGGAATCTACGTCGCGCAAGGCAACCACCTTATCCGACTCCAAGACACCAATGGCGACGACAAAGCCGACCTTCGCGAAATTATCCTAAGCGGATTCGATGATCACGACACCCACCACGTCATCAGTGCCTTTTGTGCCGATCCCTCCGGAGCAATTTACATGGGAGAAGGGACCTTCCTTCATAGCAATATCGAAACCGCACACGGCCCGATTCGTAGTTCCAACGGCGGCTTCTTTCGCTATTCCCCACAGCGCAACCATCTTGAACGCACGGCCCGCCTCTCCATTCCCAATCCCTGGGGCACCGCCTTTGACCGCTTCGGTCAACCCTTCTTTCTCGAAACCTCAGACCCAGATCTCCACTGGATGACCCCTGCTTCGGTGAGAGTCGACTATGGTCAGTTTTGTCCCAAGCCACCTGCTATCTTGGAAAGAAATCAACGTGTCCGCCCCACCTCCGGACTCGAATTCATTTCGAGCCGGCATTTCCCCGATGAAGTTCAGGATGACGTTCTTTTAAATAACACCATCGGATTTCTCGGCACCAAACAGCATCAAATCCTAGACTCCAAGTCCGGCTACAAAACGAAACATCGTCAAGATCTACTCACCTCGAAAGACGGTAACTTCCGCCCTACAGACCTCGAATTCGCACCTGATGGCTCACTCTACCTTTGTGATTGGCACAACGTCCTAGTCGGCCACATGCAACACAGCGCCCGCGACCCCCTCCGTGACCACAAACACGGCCGCATCTACCGCATCACCTACCCTGATCGCCCTCTCGTTAAGCCCGCCAAAATTGACAGCGCACCTCTTTTCGCCCTCTTCCACAATCTCACCCTCCCCGAAGACCGCACCCGCTATCGGACAAGACGCGAACTCCGTGCCCGCGATCCCCAAAAAATCATACCGGCGCTTAAAGAATGGATCGCCACTCTCAAGCCAAACATGCCCCGCTACGACCACATCCTTCTTGAAGCCCTCTGGGTCACGTGGGGGTTCGATCAACTCGATGAAGCCCTCCTGACCCGCCTTCTCAAATCCAAAAACCCCAAGGTCCGCGCCGCCGCTGTCGATGCCCTTCGCTACAACGGCCACCGAATCGAAAATCAATCCGAACTCCTCGCTCGGGCAGCTTCGGACCAATCCACCCGCGTCCGCCTTCACACCACCATCGCTGCCTCTTGGCTCGCGCCAAAACAAGGACTTTCCATCCTTAAAGAAGTCGCAAAAAATCCGTCCGACAAATGGCTCGTACCCGTCCTCGAAACCGCCACCGCTCATCTCGAAGGCCAGGAGATTAAAAGTGACACCGCCGAAAAACTTCCCCAACCCACTTCGCCACTTAAAGGTGAAGCCCTCACCCTTTTCAAAAAGGGCCATGAAGTTTACAGCCGCGAAGACCACTGCATTACCTGCCACCAATCTGATGGCAAAGGTCTCCCAGCCGCCATGTTCCCGCCGCTGGCGGGAACCAAATGGATCAACGGGTCAGAAGACCGCCTTATCAAGTTAACTCTTCACGGCCTCCTCGGCCCAATTGAGGTGAAGGGTAAAAAATACCCTGGCCAAGTTCCCATGACCGCCTTCCAGCAACTCAACAACGAAGAAATCGCTGCTGTCCTGACCTACGTGAGGAACACTTTCAGCAATAACGCTCCAATGGTCACGCCAGCCAAAGTCGCCGAAGTCCGCAAGGCCACGAAGGCTCAAAATGGATTCCTGGCCCCGTCGGACCTCCTCAAAGAACACCCGCATTGATAACGCACAACGGGGCCGACTCCTTGGCCAGCGACAAAAGATGGAATTGCAAAAATACCGCTTAGCTGTGGCATCAAGTCTTGTCTCTCTAAGATCAAAAGAGTCGGTGTAGTCCAACTAGCTTTGATCACTTTCTTAGCCTCGGCGCCGAATACCCTTGCTCGCGAATTTGAGCCAATGAAGCCTTCATCGATCTCACCTTTTCAGGATGTTTCGCGGCAAGATCATTACGCTGTCCGATGTCTTCCCTGAGGTTGAAAAGCCTAGCTTGCTTACTCTCAGTCTTCGGGTAATCGTGCTTCTTCAACCACTCCTTAGTCACTCGTGAGTGATGACCACTCTTCCCAGTTATCAAGACCCAATCACCCTCCCGAAAAGCCCACGTATGGTCGAAGGTATTGTGAATATGGCTCGTTCGAATCGATTTCACCTCACCCTTCAAAAGCGGTAAAAGATCGTGCGAATCCTCAGCAGCATTTTTGTCGGGGAGATCGTAACCCACCACCGAAGCCAAAGTCGCCATGATATCGATTTGGGAAACAAGCGCATCATTAACCGTTCCAGCCAGAGTTACCCCAGGATACTTAATCATAAAAGGAACATGATGACCTCCCTCGTAAGCATCACGCTTTAGACCTCGGAAGGGGTGAGCCGACCAATGATCAAACTTGGCATCCCTTGCATAAGCGTAGTGCTCAGGTCCGTTATCCGCCGAAAATATGACAAGCGTATTCTCCGCCTGTCCAGAATCCTTAAGCGCCTGTAAAAGTTGCCCAATCGAGTGGTCAGTCTCATGAACAAAATCGCCATAGGGGCCTGCCTTTGATTTCCCGTCAAATTCATCATTCGGAATAATGGGCGCATGCGGCGCAGGGTAGGCAAAATACAGAAAAAACGGCTTTTCGGCGTTCGCAGCCTCCTTGATATATTCCACACCCTTTTTTGTCGTTGTAGGAATATTTTGATAGGGATCCCAACCAGTCACCATGGGCCCCGGTCGGCACTCCCAGCCCCCTTCCTTAATCTTCTTCCACTTACCCGTCTGCATAAGGGTGTCGGGAGCCTTGACTACCTTATCATTTTCAATCCAACAATAGGGCGGAAAATTAATAACGGTGTCGCCAAAGTAATAATCAAATCCGTGATCTAGTGGACCATTCGGAATTGACTTAGTCCAATCAAAGGCCTCCGGCCCGAGTTGTTGCTTCTTTCGTCTACCATCTTGCACTGTGGTGGCTCTCACCTCCTTATTACGAATCGCATCCCAATTCCAACCCAAGTGCCACTTCCCGATCGCAGCTGTCTTGTAACCTTTCTCCTTTAACATCTCCGGTAAGGTCAGCCGCTCAGGCTTAAAAACAGAATCTCCAAAAGCATTCACAATCCCATGAAAATCACGCCAATGATGACGGCCCGTCAACATCGCGAAACGCGATGGGGTACAAATTCCGGATGAAGAATGTCCGTCCGTAAATCGCACTGATTCGCTCGCTAGGCGATCAAGATTCGGAGTTGGGATCCGACTCTCTTTATTATAACAGCCCAAATCTCCAAATCCCAAATCGTCAGCATAAAGAATCAAAACGTTAGGCTGCTTCGCCCAAGCTGCACCAACCAAAACAATCGAGAGAATTACAGAAAATCGCGCTATCATCATTTCTAAAAATTACTAAAATTCTCCCTGCCGCCAAGAGGTATCTCTCCTGATACATTGACGTCAAAATTGCCGTATCCCATCCAAAGTGCGCTCACTCACTTCCATTCTTCTTTTTTTCAGCTGCTTTGCTCCCGCCTTGGCCGATAGCTTTGCCGATCAGGTCCATCCATTCTTCAAGAAACACTGCATTGTCTGCCACGGACCCGACAAACAAAAAGGCGGAATCACCCTTCACGAAATCGACTCAATCGACGACGCCTTCAAAAACTTTCAGCTCCTCGAAAATATCATCGTCCAGGTTGAACACGAGGAAATGCCACCCGATGACGAAGATATTCAGCCCACTGAAGCCGAGCGTAAAACACTGATCAAAACTCTCTCCAAAGTAGTCGAGCGTGTAAGATCCGGGAACGTCCCCCAACGCGCCGGGCGCACCACTCTGCGCCGCCTCAATCGTAATGAATACCACTACACGGTTCGCGACCTCTTCGGGGTTGATTTTAACCCATCCAAAGATTTCCCGGCAGATGGCGCAGGAGGCGAAGGTTTCGACAACATGGCAGACGCCCTTTTCTCCACCCCCACCCTTCTCGAAAAATATCTTTCGGCCGCCAAGAAGGTAGTTGATTCCGTCTATGCTAATCCGGCATTAAAAAAGAGAGTCATTTTCAAACTACCCGATGGCGAGAACGACCCAAAATCGACTGCCAAACAAGTTCTCACCTACCATGCCACCTTAGCTTATCGCCGCCGACTGAGCGAAGAAGACCTTTCTCCGCTTCTCAATGCCTTCGCCAAAGGCCAACAAGAAGATAAAAATTTCGAGCAATCTCTCCGGGCACCTCTCACCGCCCTTCTCATCAATCCACGATTCCTCTTCCGTGCCGAACACGATGAACCCGGCAAGGACGAATGGCCGCTCAACGACTTCGAAATCGCCACCCGTCTTTCCTACTTCCTTTGGTCCTCCATGCCTGACCGCGAACTCTTCAAGCTCGCTGATGAGGGGAAACTCCGAGACCCTAAGATCCTTCGCGAGCAAACCCTCCGCATGATCGCCAACCCCAAGTTTACCGCACTCTCCCGGCACTTCGCCGGCCGTTGGCTGGAGTTCGATAAAATGATCGACCAAGTCGATCCCGACCCCCAACGCTTCCCAAGCTTCACGCCTGAACTTCGCCGCTCAATGTATTACGAAAGCATTGAATTCTTTACTCATCTTATTCGCGAAAATCGCCCTCTAACCGAACTCATCGATAGTGACTACACCTTCGCTAATTCTACGCTTGCCCGTCACTACCAGCTCACAGAGCCCGTAGCTGGAAATGAACTCCGTAAGGTTAAGCTGAATGACCCGAACCGGGGTGGCATCCTCGGTATGGGCAGCATCCTCACGGCAACTTCCCTCCCCCTCAGGACCAGCCCAGTCCACCGTGGAGTTTGGATCCTCGACGCCATTCTCGGAGACCCAGCTCCACCCCCTCCACCCGATGCCGGAGAACTCCCAGCCGACGACACCAAAGCTGACGGGCTCACCTTTCGTCAACAGCTAGACCGCCATCGAAAAGCTAAGCAATGCGCCAGTTGTCATGCCCGCATTGACCCCCTCGGGTTTGGCCTCGAAAACTTCGACGCGATCGGTCGCTGGCGCTCCAAAGACGCCAATGGTAAGCCTATTGATAGTTCCGCCACTCTTCCAGGCGACATCACCTTTTCTACGCCAAAGGAACTCAAGCAACTCCTCTTAGCGGGTAAGGATAAATTTTTAGCTAATATGGCACGAAAACTTATCAGCTACGCCACTGGTCGCGGACTCGAATACTATGACGAAGTCACCGTAAACCAGGTCGTCACTGAAATCGCAAAAAAGAAAAACTCTTCCCGTGAACTTATCCTCCAAATCGTTAACTCCCGTCCTTTCCTCAATCGATCTAAAACGAGGTAAACCCTTCTGCCACGCTGAATAAAATTACCGCACTAGTCTCAAGCAGGCTGATATAGACACCCAAACTAATTACCGAGACAATATAAATAGCCATCCTTCGACCCCGCGTAGACACGCTCATCCCAGACGACTGGCGTCGCATCAAACATCGGTCCTTCCAAACGATCTAAACGGACCAATCTACCGGCAGGAGTCACCTGATAAAGATCTAGGCCACTGTCATAGCCCACCACAATTTTATCACCCGCGAAGAGCGGAGTAGAAATCGAACCTTGCGGTAATTGCACCCGATCCAAAACCAAAGGCGCAGGGTATTGCTCCAGTCGTCTTGGCCCCCAATTTTTCACCCCCGGCTGTAGTTTCTTATGATTTACTAAAGTCAGAACACCATCAACACCAACAAAGCAGGCAAGATCTTTAGAAACCTTAGAGCTGTATCGATGATTGACCGACGGACTTCCTACGAGACCACCATTCCAAGCATACCACTTACGATCCGGAAGCGGGTGAAACCACTTTACTTTCCCGCTAGTCGAGAACTTCACCACCCCTCCCTGCCCTGAAATAAACTGCTTCTCGATTCCAAGTAAAAGGTGCTTGTCATTTGTTAACGGCATCGTCCCGTTGAGATCGCCGCCAATCTCAAGCTTGGGGCTAGTAACCCCAAAGAAGCCCAACCCACAAGCATAGACCCGTCCCACCCCAGCCGCCACGTAGGCAGTATTCCCGACCATCGTGGGAGATGATTCGCAACACAATTCTCTCCGATAAAGCTCAAAATCCGAATTCTTAAAAAGCCGAGTTTGTTCAATAATCTCCGGGCTTGGCAACACCCCACCTTCTTCCGCATTACGGACATCCGGAGAAAACACCGTGAAATATCCGTTCTCTAGAGGAATGGCAGCCTTCCTTCCCAGAATCACGGCGGAGGCATCACAGTCCCGACTAATTGATGCCGTCGCCCGCGAGTTGTATGCCCATAATCTTTTCCCTGTTGTATAGGAAATTCCGTGGAGGCTATAAGCGGTTCCATCGCGCCAATGTTGCCCAAACCCACTGCGGCTTCCCACGATTAGAGTGTGGCGCGTCGACGCAGGACCACCCACATCGACAAAAGTAGGAGTCCCCTTAATCGCATCACCAACACTGGTTGACCAAATGACCTTCCCGTCACGAGCCCTAATCTTTTTGAGGTAATGGCTCAATGTTCCCTGAATGAGATAGAGCTCTTCACTCTCCTCAATGACCAAAGGTTGGCCGGTCCAACCCACGCCCTTCCAGCTCTGAACGGCCCCAGCCCCAAACATGGTTTTACCTGACCCCAAGTATGTCTTCCACTTGATGCTTAATTTTGACGGAGCTCGATTTCCATAAAAGTTACGCTGGTTATCACCGAGGTAAGTAGAGATCAAAGGCTTGACCTCGGCAGACAAACACAGACAACTAAAAAAGAATACGAGGACCTTCATAGGGCTAAAATGCCGATTTGATAGAAGAGAGTGGGATTGTACTCGGATAGCTACGGAAATTACGATCGCTGAAGTGCCACCATTCATTAGGCAAAGGGAAAAATCCCGCTTTTCTCATTGCCTGTTGAAGAATTTTCTTTCGCTTCATCACCATCGGATCTGGATGTTGGTAGGCCGCAGCCGCCTGTGGCGTAAAACTATCAAAGCCAGTGGGCATCTCAACCGCCTTACCAGATTTTTCAATTAAGGTAACATCAACTGCCGTCCCACAAGAATGCTGCGAAGGTTGGCTGAAAGGGTTGGCAACAAAACGATCATCATGGCCAGATGAATCCCACAAAACCAATTGAGCGCTGGGAGGACGATAAGCATCCCAAACCTTAATCCGATAACCATAGAGCTTCACTAGGTCATTAGCTCTACGCAGCCTGACCGCAGTCTCGGGGCGTAGCAAAGCTGGCATATTTTTCGCATAAAGCGGCTTCTTCACGATCGCTGATTCCTGGGTATAGCGCAGATCAATCGCAATGCTTTGATCTACCTCAGAAATCCGAATTAAGCCCGCTTCCGCGAGCTTGGAATTAGACGACCGGGGTAGAGTTGATTTTACCGGATCCTGTCCATCCCATCGAATACTCGTCGAACAAGCGACAAAAATCGTAGTCGCCAAAAGACCAAGGGGTAGAAACAGCCGCATCCTGGTGAGCCTAACGATTTGACCCCTTCGAAGAAAAGTTTCTTCCATAATAATTTCCTAACTCGATCACTCGTGTTCCCTATTCGTAATAAGCCACAATTCTAAAAAACGACCGGCCTGAGGGCTCGGCAAGAATAGCAGTCGCTCTATTTCCGTTGAATCCGATGTCAACTTGATCGAGCCGGATCCACGTATCCGCATCCAGATTTGTCGCTTTCTCTAACCGATATGAAACCTCGCTTTTCGCTTTCCAGTGAAAAACCAATTTTTGATCAAAGTTTTCGACCGAGAGGTCCTGAACCACTTCATCAATCAAAGGAACCAATTTTAAATCCAAATAAACAAGTCGATGATCCGACACCGTGACAAGGCTTGCCCCTTCCTGCGATCCGGTGGGCCAATAAACCGCTCCATCTTCGATTTGGAATCCTTCATTCGAGGGTAGAACGTAATCGGCCCGAAGCCGAAAGGTTGCGGTATCAAATCGATTGGACGCCGTGGTTGTACCCGTTCGGGATGGCACAAATTCACCGCTAACGCGGGGATGATCCAAAAGCTGATTGATCGCCGCATTTACACTATCCCCCTTCGTTGGATCAGCATTTTGATCACCCGCGATTACAAACCGCTCTCCCTCTTCTAGGCCTCCGCTCAAATAACCAGCGGAACCCGGTGTCAGATAGTCCGCCCACAGCCGGATCTCATCGTGATTCCTGCGACCATTGCGATCTTCAGCTCCGTCAAAAACCGGAGGGGTCGGATGACTCACCAAGAAATGAAAATGGGTCCCCAAAATCTCGATCGGGATATCCCAATGACTCTTGGAGGAAATCCGAAAAACCTCCTGTTCGTCCGCTGTGTAAAAACCCGGCGGGATCAAATTTCCCGGCATATCCTTCCAAAGAATCTCTTCAAAAGTCCGAATTGCTTCTGTATCGATCGGGTATTTGGAAAAAACTACCATCGCATACTT
>DIHU01000236.1:0-14390 GCA_002420315.1 Akkermansiaceae bacterium UBA5688 | reverse complement strand
ACGACCCCGTTATTATCCAAATCAAACCCCGAATGAATTCCCGTATTTGAAACCGCCAAGTAACGATGAGGATAATCTTGAGCGTCACGACCATTCTGACTCACGTTGAAAAAACGATCATTCATCCGAGTCGCTCCCGTGCCATTGGCATCATAGTCGAACTCATTAAGTAAAAGAACATCTGGCTTCACAATCTGAACCACCTCCGCAACCCGCTTCGCCGACGCGTTCGTGCCTGTACGGAGCAGCGCCGCCAAACGTCCCTCGCTGCTCTGCGATAATGCTACGTTATAGGTCGCCACCCGAATCGTCTTGGCCTGGAGAAGTGGGAGGAGAAAAAATAAGAGAGCAAATCGCACCACGAAACCGTAACTCATTTTTTCACGAGTGACAGTTGAGAAGTTTCCGCGATTGAACCAAGCTCACTCCATGAGCTTGATCACGCCCTCTGAGGCCGCATCCCTAATGCTTTCGAATGTCGACCTCCTCGAGATCGAAACTGTTGCCTTAGAAAAATCTCTCGGCCGGGTCCTGCGAGAAGATCTTTCCGCAGACCGGCCCTTCCCACCATTCGATCGAGTCACGATGGATGGCGTCGCCTTTCGGTTTGCCGACCTCGACAGCTCTTCCCTAACCTTGCAAGGCGTTCATGCCGCTGGCAGCCCCACTCCGCCACCTCTTAAGGAAAAACACTGCTGGCAAATCATGACCGGCTCCGTCATGCCCCCAGACTGTGACACCGTGATTCCCTACGAAGAAGTCTCTCTTACTGAGGATCATGCCACAATTAACTGTAAAGCCGTTCCCGGAAAATTCATTCACCGCCAAGGATCTGATGCCTCAACCGGCGACCTCATGATCAAATCTGGAACTCGCATCAATCCCGGCCACCTTGGCATAATGGCTTCCATCGGAGCCGTTCAAGTCAAGGTGACCCGCTTGCCTCGCGTTAAGATCCTAACGACTGGAGATGAGCTTATCCCGGTTCATGAATCTCCTCTTCCCCACCAACTTCGACAGTCGAACGGCATCACTCTTCTGAGTGCCATCGTAAATTGGGGTCCTGTTAATGCCAGCTGGGACCACCTTCCCGATGAACTTCAAGCAACCACCACCGGAATTGCCCAAGCGCTTGAATTATCCGACCTCGTCATCCTCTCCGGCGGCATCTCAAAAGGCCGAAAAGACTTCGTCCGTCCGGCCCTCGAATCACTTCGCGGCGCCCCCCTTTTCCACGGAGTTGCGCAGCGCCCCGGTAAACCACTCGCATTCTGGAAAGACATCGTGGCTCTTCCTGGTAATCCCAACTCTACCCTCACAACCTTCCGCCGCTATGTTGTCCCTCTCCTCCGTCGTATGACCGGTGCCCCCGACAAAGCAGGAATCACGCTGCCACTCGCAGAGCCTATTTGCCAACACCCATTTCTCACTCAATTCCTCCCTGCTAAAATTAATCCTGACGGTAAGGCCGTCTCTCTTTCCCCACAAAACTCCGGCGATTTCGTGACCCCTCTCGAAGGCACTGGCTACCTTGAAATCCCACCGGGAAATGATAGCTCCATTTCCTCCCACTTCTTTTAGAGGAAATAGCCTTCTCCGGTCCAGATTTGTCAAACGCCCCCGTAGGCAAAATAAAACTGAACTTGCGACCATTCATCCTCTCAGCCACCCTCTTTTAAATGATCCGATTTCCCCGTAACACATTTGCCGTCATCTTCATCCTGACCGCGAATCTTTTCGCTCAACAATCTCATAAAACGATCAAACTGTGGCCTGAGGGAAAAGCTCCAGTTGGCAATGATAATTTTGAGCAGGCCAATGCCACGATGACCATATTCCACCCTGAGAGTCCAAATGGCACCGCATTCGTCATTACCCCTGGCGGCGGTTACGGACAGGTTGTTAAAAGCGAAGGCGCTCCCATCGCGAAGTGGCTCAACACCCACGGCATCACTGGAGTAGTGCTCAATTATCGTCTGCCAAAAGGAAACCCCCTCCGCCCGCTTCTTGATGTGAAACGTGCCCTTCGGATGACCCGCATGCGAGCAGCAGACTGGAATCTAAAAGCAGATCGAATTGGCATCATCGGATTTTCTGCTGGCGGCCATCTTGCCTCCATGGCCGTCACCAAATACGATCTTGGTGAAAGCAAAACTACAGACCCAATCCAACGGCAAAGTTGCCGTCCGAACTTCGCCATACTTGTCTATCCCGTCATCACCATGAGTGAAGGCACCCACAAAGGATCCCGCCGAAACCTCCTCGGTAGCGAGCCTAGCGACGACCTTATCAAGCTCTATTCCAACGAACTCCACATCACCAAAAGAACTCCCCCTACCTACCTCGCTCACGCCATCGATGACTACGTCGTTCCGGCGAGTAACAGCGAAAAGTTTCACAAAGCCCTCTCCGAAAAAAACGTTGTTTCGAAATACCTCCCTCTCCCTCGGGGAGGTCACGGCCTCAATGGTTACAAAGGCCCCATGTGGGATGCTTGGCAGGCCCAATCAATGGACTGGCTGGACCAATTCTTAACATCATCATCCAAAAAATAGGCCAGACGGTGACCAAAACCTGATTTGGCCGGGCTCTTGGATCGGGATACCCCACGACGACCCAAAAGCCTAAACTAAGGTTCTAAAATCACCCTCGCGTCGGGTGACTTTATCGCGATCCAAGCGCTCAAGCAAAGGCATGATCACCTTTCGAGAAGTATTGAGATGCTGGCGCAACTCGGAAGCCGTCGCTTGTCCATTTGTTTCTATGTAATTTCTTACCTGCTCAAGGGTACCTTGGAAGATTCCCCCCCCTAAAGTTACCTTGGGATCAAGAGGAATGATTTGGCGAGTCCGTGCCAAAAATTTATAAGCCGCCTCATGATTTGGCGTCGCTTGCAACTCCGCTGGTAATGGAGGAGCTAAGCCCGATTCGGCGAGTATTTTAAGGATCTCTGCAGCGGGAGCCTCGAGCTCAGGGGGGAGCTCAAGTGAATGGGAATTGTGACAGATAAGATTTTCCGCAACTTTAAAATTCTTTTCGGCCAGCTGAATCAAAAGAGCATCAAATAGCCCGCGAACGGCCGTCACCGCGCCAAGATTCTTTTTTAGAAGATCAGTCGACATACCCACATGATCAGGATGACTGCGATGATAATCCTGAACCACTTTCGATGATTTTTTAACGAGCTCTTTCCAATAGGACGCGTGGGCGAAATGTTTCTCGCCTCGAGCAACGATCTCGTTGGCTTTCGTCAGCTTTTTCAGCGCAGCCTTAACTTCGGCATCCGAAAACGGAAGCGATTGGTTCAAAACGTGGGTCGGAACAAAATAATCCCGCTCCAGATGAGTGCGCAAGAGCCCCTGAAGGTCGTTGGGTGCTTCCGCGCGGGCGTGAAGGAATGTTTGACGCTGTAGCGAGCGGAACTGACGGCGGGTCGGATGGGGATCCAACACGGTCGCACCCGCTAGAGTAGCTTCGCCGGAAAGTTCACGGATTACGAGCCGCTCACCCGCTAAGGTATGAATAGGATGATCAAAACGAAGCTGTGCGATCGACGTATCTCCTAGATCGAGCACGATATCTTCGGGAAAAAGAACCCGCGCTTGAGTGCGACCTGAGCCATGATGCACGAAAATTCGGTGATTCGATTTTAAAGGACGCTGAGTTCCCGTCTGCCCAGGGATTGGACGGCGAGCGCGAGTGATTTTAACATCAATCTCAAGCGTTGCCTCACCTGGATTTCCCCCAACAAGAAGGTGGCCGCGCGAGACTCCTTTCTTCCCTTTTGCAGAAAGCGGAAGATCAGGAAGGTTAAGGGCAGTTCGCATTCCAGGAACTGCTTCATCGAGTGAAGCACTGTGATTCTGGATTGAGCGAACGTGAGTCTTGAGACCTGAGGGATAGGCAGTGAGCTGAGTTCCCAATGCGAGTTTTCCGCCGGTCAAAGTTCCCGTCACAACAGTCCCCACCCCTTTTGGCGAGAATGCCCGATCAACCGCGAGACGCGGTTGTTCAAAGTCACGGGGGTCAGCAGCATGCGAAAGAGTGTTTGCGATAGCCTCTTTCAGATCGTCGATCCCGAGTCCGGTCGGGGCAGAAACAGGGATGATAGGCGCACCTTCAAGCGCAGTGCCCTGCAAATCGTCAGCAAGGATCTCGGTAACGAACTCAAGATCATCGACTAGGTCAGCCTTCGTCAAAGCGACAACGAAATTTTTGATTCCCAGATAAGTGAGAATCTGCAAATGTTCCTCAGACTGCGGCATCCATGAATCATCCGCCGCAACGATAAATATGGCGAGATCGATCGATCCGACACCAGCGACCATATTGTTCACGAAGTCGGCATGTCCGGGAACGTCAACCACTCCGATTTCAAAGGTATCGCTTTGAGTGTTAGGAATGGGCAGCGAAAAATGGGCAAAGCCAAGTTCGATCGTTACCCCGCGTTCCTTTTCCTCGGGAAGGCGGTCCGGATTAGTTCCCGTCAAAGTCTGCACCAGGGTAGATTTCCCATGATCAATATGACCGGCGGTCCCGATGATAAAATTACGAGGCATGGTTTTCAGGAAGGAGGAGCAATTTCAGCGATCCGGGCTTTTTCGAAATCAAAAGGAGTCATTTCCAATGTGACCTTCGCCCCCGGGACAATCTCAGCTTTTTGCGCTTCGAGTGCCTTGGCCAGATGCGCAATCACCTTCTTGCCATTCGGCAGGCTCACCTCATAAGCGCGGTCGCTGTAGACAAGTAGGACCTCGCCGGTCGTAATAATAGGTTCGCTGGGCACGTCTTGAAGTTTTGGATAGCTTCGTTCCAGAAGCAAGAAGCGAGCGACTAAGAACCCTTCTTCTTGAGCTTGGTGAGAGTTAACCCTTTGAATTCAACTTCCACTCCTTCGGCCTGCAACGCAATCTGTCCTTTTTGAACCGTGCAATTCTTGCCGTGGTTTACCATATCACCATTGACCCAGACTTTAATTTCGTCGCCAGGGCACTCGATAATCATCTTATTCCATTCGCCCACCGGTTTTTCCGAATTATCCGTTAAGTTGAGGATACGGCGCGCGTCGCCTTGCTGACCACCCCATTTCTGATTCTTTCCCTTCGGCCGCCGCTTCTCCATATTCGGCACTTCGATATTCTCGGCAATACACCAAAAATCGCCAGCATGCCCGCTGTTCATCTGGACTTCAATGGAGGCTGGAAACATTTTATAAAGGGCACGGGGGGTGGAAGCATGAACGAGAACGCCACAATTCCCGGGCTTGTTCACAAAGCGATACTCGAGCTCAATACGAAAATTCGAATGCTTCTTATCGGTGATCAAATGCCCCCCTGGCTTGCCAAGACTCACTAACATCCCATCCCGCACAATGAAACTGGGCTTGATATCGGGATTATTATCAGCAGCCGGAACATCGGTGTGCCAACCTTTGAGGTCCTTGCCATTGAAAAGCGATATCGCTTTATTTTTATCGGCCTGAGCGAAAGCAGAACCCAGCAGACCAGTGAGGGCGACAAGACGGGGGAATATTTTAATAATCATCTTGCCGATAGGATGATTCGAAATGGATCTCGTTTCAAGTGAGATCAATTAGCAGCCTCCCTACGGCCTTTCCAGAGATTCCAATCGCGAATAAGATTACTATCGACAATTCGCGCAACTGCCCCTTTTTCGCCCCCAAAATCGGAGCCCACATGAACCCCAACAATAATTTTCTTAAGACCTTTTTCTACCCACACCGGAGCACCACTCAAGCCCTTTGCCGTAACAACTGAGTAGCTAAACAGATTTTCTTTGAGTGCCGTAACACGTCCTTCGGCGTAATAGAGCCGCTCTCCAGTAGCCCCCCTTACCCGCCTGGCATCTCCCGGATAACCCGCCACCTTCACCAAATCTCCCACCTTTAATTCAGCTTCCCCGGAGCCACCTAGCGTAAACACACTTTGCCCCTGAAAGCCCTTCCCCATATCAATAAAACCATAGTCGTGTTGAATCATTTGATTCGAAACTGAAGGTTTTAGCCAGGTCGATGGACTCCAATGAAACTTTGGAGCTACCGTCCAGATGCCATCGGCGGGAATCACCCCTTGTTCAACTTTTCCCCCGCTCACCTGGCCATCAAGTTCATCAAGAGTTATCCCCGAAACATCTTCCCTTCCAACCGCTATCTCTATGCTTTCAATCCGGCCCCAGGGATACGAGGCATTGAAAAGATTGTGCCCTGCCGTAAGAACATAACGACGATCGAGCAAGACCCCCGTTGAGATCGCAACTTGATCGAAAAAAGCGGCATACTTGCGATTCATCCTCAAAAAACAGAGCCCCTCGATCACTCCTGACGGAGACATTTTCTGATCGGCCTCAGAAGGACGTTTATGAGGTGAAGGCCGAGTGCACCCAAGCAACCCAAAGACAAGCGACAAGGATACCAAAATCCAGATTCGAAAGTTCAATTTCACACTCATATGAAAGTCTCACTTCAATTAAAGAAACAAACAAGTCAACTTCCGTGACTAAAACCGCCCGAGAAACTATCCCTATTTTTTGAGCCGGAGATCTAGGAATAAACAACGACAGGCCCCACCCCACTGCCACCCTGCACTTGCCGCAGTTTCTTTACAGCCATTTTAATTCGCTCCACCGCCTCATCAGTATCTTCTCGCGTCGTGAAACTTGAGAAGGAAATTCGTAAGCTACTCTTCGCCTGTTCATCCGAAATTCCCATCGCTTTCTGCACATGACTGGGCTGCTGCTTCCCGGTCATGCAAGCACTACCAGTCGAAACCTGCACTCCGGCTTCGTCCAGCAGGATGAGTAAGCCTGCACCCTCGCATTCTTCAAAAGAAACATGAGCACAAGTCGGCACTCGATGCTCGCGAGAGCCATTCAAAGTCACGCCTTCAATTTCCTCGCAGAGACGCTTTTCGAGATGATCGCGATTCGCCGCTATCTTGGCATGTTGGTCTTTCTCCAGGGCTGTTTTCATTAAGGCTGCCGCCTTTCCTAAACCTGCGATATAAGCAACATTCTCAGTTCCACTGCGATGCCCAAACTCCTGACCGCCTCCACGGATCAAGGGCTCAAAACGAATGCCTTCGCGGAGGTAAAGCGCACCGATGCCCTTAGGCGCATGAAATTTGTGACCGCTAATACTCAAAAAATCCACTGGGACCTCGCGCACATCAACAGTTGTTTTTCCCACGGCCTGAATCGCATCCGTGTGGAAAGCAATTCCGTTCTCCTTCGCGATCTCGCACGCCTCGCCCACCGGCTGAATAACGCCGGTCTCATTATTTGCCCACATGATGCTGGAGAAGCCAGTCTCGGCTCCCTCACAAGCTTCACGGAACTCATCAAGGCGCAATCTTCCTTCACCATCTACCCCGCAACGATGAACCTCAAACCCCACGTCCTCCATCGCCTGACACGGTCTTAGAACGGCACTGTGCTCGATCTCACCTGTGATCACCCGTGAAGTCTTACGACCATAAATCCGCGCCAATGACTTTAAGACCATATTGTTCGACTCCGTTCCACAACCCGTGAAAATGACTTCCTCTTCTTTGGCCCCAATCAATTCTGCGACCTGCCCGCGAGCTTCTGCGATCGAATTCTTCACGATCCGGCTAGCCCGATACCCACTTGAGGGATTATGAAAATGCTCCGTCAAAAAGGGCATCATCGCCTCCACCACTTCAGGATGCACCGCCGTCGTCGCGTGGTTATCGAGATAGATCATTGAAGAGATGTAATGTGGCCTCTACCTTTCGGCAAGTCGTTCCCCAAAATGTCCATTCGCCGCCTTCGCCAAGTCCTGACCTACCTTACGGTGATCCTTGCCACCGTGGTCGCCATGCTCCTCTTCCACCGATACCAGAAACAAGGAAGCCTCCGCGCAATCGCCAGTCAAATCACCACCGCTTGCAAACTTCCCGATGTTCCGAAAGGAATCGAGGTTCGTCACGCACACATCGATCCCTCCGAAGATCAACAATTTATCGACGTCATTCTTACTCTCAGCGGCCCAACTGGATCCCTTGACGAATGGCTCAAGCAAGTGGACGAATGGGAAAAAAAACGACCTGGAGTGATTCAGAACCACCGCATTCGTGAGGCGGAAATGAGTTCCCGGGTCGACTTCACGGCCGAAGTTTTCATAGACTAGGGCATGCGCATTGCTCTTCTGACCCTATTCATATCTCTGGCTTCCCTCGCCGCGGAGAAGCCCAACATCCTTTTCATCGCGATCGATGATCAAAATGACTGGATTGGCTGCCTCGGCGGACATCCAAACGCGAAGACTCCCAATATCGATAAACTAGCTTCTCAGGGCACCCTATTTACTAACGCCCACTGCCAGTCACCACTTTGTAATTCCTCGCGTGCCAGCCTCATGATGGGACTCCGCCCAGATACCACCGGCATCTATGGACTCGCACCCTGGTTTCGAAACTTGGATCCCTATAAAGACCTTACCGCTCTCCCTCAACATCTCAAAGCAAATGGCTACACCACCTATTCTACCGGAAAAATCTATCACGGTAATTATGGCCGAAAAAAGAGTGATTCCGAGTTCGACCACCTTGGCCCCGGCGCCACTGGAGCACCTTTCCCTAAGAAAAAGCTTATTGATACTCCAAGTAAAATGAAGCTCGTCGACTGGGGCCTTTTCCCACATCAAGACAAAGATAAAGGCGACTACAAAATTGCCGAATGGGCCGTCAAAACTTTGGATTCAAAACCGAAAGGTCCATTTTTTCTCTCGGCCGGATTTTTTCTTCCACATGTTCCCTGCTTCGCAACCGAGAAGTGGTTCGACATGCATCCCGTGGATAAAACTCAGCTGGCTCAAATCAAACGTGACGACCGCAAAGACACCCCGCGCTTCTCTTGGTATATGCATTGGTCGCTTCCGGAGCCCCGTCTCCGGTGGCTCGAAGAACATAACGAATGGATGAACCTCACTCGGAGTTACCTCGCCTGCACCACCTTTGTGGATGCTCAAATTGGGAAGCTCATGGAAGCACTTGAGCGCAATGGTTTCGCCGACAACACCATCGTCGTTCTCTGGTCAGACCACGGCTGGCACATCGGCGAAAAAGGAATCACCGGTAAAAACACCCTTTGGGATGACGGCACCCGGGTTCCACTCATTTTCACTGGGCCCGGAATTGCCAAAGGAGTTTCCAGCCAACCTGCCGAGCTACTAGATATTTACCCGACGCTTTCCGACCTCATCGGAGCAACAAAGCCTGACCATCTCGAGGGCCTCAGCCTCATGCCGCAACTCAAAGACGCTAAAGCCAAACGTGAGCGCCCGGCCATCACAACGCATAACCACGACAACCATGGTGTTCGCTCGAAGGACTGGCGCTACATCCAATACGCAGACGGCAGCGAGGAACTATATGACATGGAAAAGGATCCAAACGAATGGGTAAACCTGATCGGGAAGCCCGGTTACGAAAAGGTCATTGCCGAGCATAAAAAGTGGATTCCAAAAGTCAGCCGTAAGCCCGCCCCCGGAAGTCGCTCACGCATTTTAACCTACGATGCCAAGACCAAGGAAGTGATCTGGGAAGGTAATGAAGTCCTTCCAACCGATCCCATTCCCATGGATTATTAATCCTGCCAGGCGGGAGATTGCTCCCGCGCCCAGCCTCGTGCTGTTAAACCCTTAAAACTCCACAACCCGAAAGAATTGGCGATTGAGACCCGGTGTAGGATTGCCAAAAGTAAAGGTGGCAGTGTCCCCATCGGAGGTCACACTATCATCGATTTCAGTGGCCCAATCTTGTCCGTCAGGCGAGGCATAAACCCCATAGACTTTTCCTGATTTAGCATTCCAAGTCAGTGTGATTCGATCTGCTTCTTGATCGTAACCAATATTTGTGATTTCGAGCGCACTCGTTATCACCGGAGAATTTGTGGCCGGAAGCGGCACCGCAAATAGACTAAACTTGGCGATCTGTCCCTCGAAGCCGGGCCATGCTGTCGACGCTCCCGGCAGCGTGGAAAGTTGCTGGTTCCGATCACCTCCGCGACCGCCAGACCAACGCCCCAGCCCCATGATATCACCTCCATCCCAACTATTCCCACTCCATTCAGCTGACGCAACACCCGAAAGGCCGGTCCCCAAATGAGTCACCCCAAGAGTCACCTGTTTACCGGATTCGAACACTGCACGAAGGACCAGATAATCATCCGGACTAAAACCTGATGGACCATAAAGCGGAGCCAAATCGACTCCTACCACAGCACCTCCGTAAGGGGCACCGTTGGAATCATTTACGCCAAGATAGAGCATGGTGTCGACGATTACAATCCCCTGCCCATCACCAGTTCCTCCCGATTCCCAAAGGTACTGGTGTCCTCCAAAATCTGAGTCTGGGCTAAAAATCATTTCGATGGTCGCGTCTCCCGTTATCGTAGTGCTCCCAAATAGTTCGAAGAGAGAATTTGGCTCTGCTGCCACTCCGAATTGGGCATTGGCCATAAAATTAACCGCCTGGGTCAATCCGGTCTGCGCCGCTCCCGCTTCAGAGATTTCAACCACCTCAGGAGCATTGATTGGATCGAGGATCGCCCCTGCCGGAGCCTCCTCGGAACTCATCGCCCAACCATCTCCTCCAAAATCTGTTCCCAAGGCTTCATCATCCGCCAGCCAAATCCCAAGCGCTTCTGCAACCGGAGAAGATCCCGCATCCCCAGGATTACTATTTGCAAGCACCTCCGAGCCATCTGAAATCCCGTCACCGTCGCTGTCGAATAAAGAAGGATCACTTCCAGGCTGACCGAATGGGTTATCCGGATCAAAGGCCAGGTTCGGAACCTCCACCGCGTCATTTAGACCATCACGATCGGTATCTACACTTCGAGGACTTGTTCCAGTTGCAGTTGCCGAAGCCCACACCCCATCATCGGTTTCAACACCGTCATTTAATCCATCACCATCGGTATCTTGCAGGGCCGGATGAGTTCCCGCCGCAAACTCCTGCAAATTGCTTAAACTGTCGTTATCACCATCAAGCGCCGCATCACCCGCATTACTTGGGTCCAACCCAAACTTCTTTTCCCAGACATCAGGCAAACCGTCACTGTCCGCATCATCGATCACTACGAGCGCATTGTCTGCAGAAGCAAGAGCAGCGACGTCTGCCGCTGTTAGTGCCAGATTCCAAAAGGAAACTTCATCAATCTTACCAGTCATCCACTCAGATTTTAATGACCGTTGAATCCCGCCAAGAGAGGTGGCGTTAACTGAATCTGAATAAAGATCCACCCAAGTAAAGTCAGACGCATCTGCAATCCCATCAACATAGAGAGTTGCCTCCCCACCCGCTACCACCCAAGCAATATGATGCCACGTTCCATCCAATGGAGTTGCTGTAGAATATTGGTGATTCGGGCTCGAGCCGTCGGCAGCTCGTAGATAAAGATCGAGACTATCATTTGTTCCAGTATTATGTGTTCCAAGATTATATCGACTCGTATTTTCAGTCAGCGAGCCTTCCGAAAAAAGACTCAGATTATTCTGACCAGTCCCTTTCACATTCACCCACATGACGATTGAATGCTCGGGATGTCTTGAGACCGGCAAGCCATCATCTGCCCCACTCGTCCTGGTAAGCATCGTCCTTTTTTCCGCATCAAAGCTGATCGCATTTCCATCCTGGCCCGTTATGACATCTGTCTGATCAAGGTTCGTCCCAATCAAATGATGAAACCCAAAAGCGTCAGGTGCCTCCAGTCCCGCACCAAGCCGGTCTAAAGGATAATACGCGACTAAAAACTCCCCCAAATCAGAGCGGCTCGCCGCATCATTCGGATCAGTGCCCTGTAAAACCTCAATCCCATCGACAACACCATCACCGTCCGAATCTCGGTCCAAGGGATCACTCGTAGGCACATCATTAACTTCCGCACCATCACTCCGCCCATCACCATCACTATCTGCCTCTAAAGGATTAGTCCCTAAGTATCCAATCTCGGTAGGATCCGCCTCAATTCCATCCGTCAACCCGTCGTCGTCGGTATCGTTCAACATCGGATTGGTATCGGCCGCGAATTCCGCGTCATCACTCAAGCCATCGCCATCTGCATCACCTCCAGTTGTCAATTCATCAAGATCACCAGGCGTATAAATTTGCTCCCACCAATCAGGCAACCCATCATTATCACTATCATTACCAACCGGCACCCAACGCGTATTGGCATAAAAGCGTAGACCATTCGTAAGATTCAAAGTCCCCGAGGTAAAAGCCGATGATGCAAGTGTTCCATTTGCGCCATTGCCAGTCACTCCTCCAGCAGCTCCGAGACGAGCCCCATCTCCTCCAGACCAATCACCACCAGTCGTGCCAGACTGCGTCTTGACCACCCCCCCATCAACAATAATTGATAACGCCTGCAATCCATTGCCATCATCAATATCTATCGTAAACCCAACCTCAACTTCTCCCCCTTCGATCACCGGCTGAGGAAGAGCGTAACTAGCTGTCACTAACGCAAGTCCACCATTACCAACACTCCTAAGGACAAGAGTACTCGGCTCTTCATAAACAAAGGAAGTTCCAATCGTGCCTGCTCCAGTTTCGAAGATCGTCTCCCGTTGCCCTTCTATCTTATCGAGAAAATCTACATCGATTAAAAAAGTAGCATCTAAAACATCTGAGTTCTGCTCAAAGCCATCGTTTCGTTGATGAAAAGTTGGGTGGGCGCCTGTAGTTGACAGAACTAAATTTGGAGAATCTGGTAACTCAATAGTGTCTTCAGCTGCCACTGGCAAAATGCAAGCAAGTGCCATGAGCAGAATTTTAGAGAAAGTAAGATTTTTCATAGTGGATGGGTGTGCTTTGGTGAGACTTATTTCAGGATCAATTCCCTACCAGACTCCTATCGACGGTAGGGAGCCAGAAAAAAGCGTCAATTCGGAACTAATCTTAGCCTCCTTTCATCACTCCACTCTTCCATTTTCCGGCAAACCACCTATCTCCACCCCCGGCCGACGAAGCAATCGTTCTTCACTATTCGCCCTTCACCCTCCACAATCCTTTCGTGTCCGTCGAACTCACCCGTAACTTCTCCATTATCGCCCACATCGATCATGGCAAAACGACCCTGTCCGACCGCCTGCTGGAATACACCCAAACAGTCTCCCAGCGGGAAGCTCAGGAGCAGCACCTCGATTCAATGGACCTCGAGCGAGAAAAGGGAATCACCATTAAATCGCACCCGGTCACCCTCGCCTTTAATTCAAAGGACGGTAAAACCTACAAGCTCAATCTTCTCGACACCCCTGGCCACGTGGACTTCTCCTACGAGGTCTCCCGCTCACTCGCCGCATGCGAGGGCGCCATCCTCATCATTGATGCCGCACAGGGCGTCGAAGCCCAGACCATGGCCAACGTGAACCTCGCCATGGAACAAGACCTTGCCATTGTGCCCGTTCTCAACAAGATCGACCTTCCTGCTGCCGATGTCGATCGATGCCGCACCCAGCTTGAGGAAATCCTCGCCATTCCTGGCGACCACGCCATCCCAGCTTCTGCCAAACAAGGGATTGGGATCGAAGATATCCTCGAGGCTGTTGTGGAGCTGGTTCCACCGCCCGTAGAAAACCCAGATGGCCTCCTTCGCGCTTCTGTCTTCGACTCTCTTTATGATGCCTACCGAGGCGTCATCTCTTACGTTCGTGTTGTCTCTGGTGAGATGAAGAAGGGTGATAAAATCAAGCTCTTCCATACTCCTACTAACTACGAGATCAAAGAAGTTGGACACTTCACACCCAAGATGACGAAGACCGAAAAGCTCCAGACGGGAGACGTTGGCTATATCATCGCCAACATGAAATCGTCTGCTGAAGTAAAAATCGGAGACACTATCACTCACAAGGACAAGCCCTGCCCCGAACCACTCGCTGGATTCAAGGAAATCCGGCCTATGGTATTTTCAGGGATCTACCCCATCGACACCTCAGACTACGAGGCCCTTAAAGTGGCCATGGGTAAACTCCAAATCAACGACGCTGCCTTCACCTTCCAGACCGAATCATCAACCGCACTAGGCTTTGGCTTCCGCTGCGGATTCCTCGGACTCCTTCATATGGAGATCATCCAGGAACGTCTTCGCCGCGAGTTTGATATGGACGTCATCTCCACCTACCCCAGCGTGATTTACGAGGTGACCAAAACCGATGGCGAAGAACTCATTGTTGATAATCCCTCTTACCTCCCCGAATCGCAAACGATCGAGGAAATCCGTGAGCCGATGGTTCGCATCTTCATCATGCTTCCTGGCGACTACATTGGCGATGCGATGCAGCTTATCATGGAGAAGCGCGGAGAATTGGAAAACACGGAGACCATCGATGAATTTCGGGTTCTCCT
>DIHU01000175.1 GCA_002420315.1 Akkermansiaceae bacterium UBA5688 | reverse complement strand
GGTGGGCGGAGAAGCTTTTAAGTTCAAAGAGGACGAAAGGAAATAGAACCAGGAAATTAATTTGCGCAGAGTTTCTTCATTGCTTCACTAATGAGATAATAAGGCTAGGCGTTGCCATTCCAATGGTAACCTTGACGTTACGGCGATTCTTCGGCCGGACGAAAAAAACCGGCGGTATTTGCGAGTCGCTGTGAATCTCCGCTACGGCCTCCGGCTTTCGATACGAAACACAGCGACGACTCAAACCCAATCAAACTCTCATAAGAGTTGGCTCAAAGAATGGGGGATTGCGACCTCGTGTTCGAAGAGGGTTCATTCTTCAATAGTTTCCATATCGACCAAGCGATAGAACTGTTTTGGCTCGGCTTCCGGAGATATACTAAAGTCGATGGTCTCGGAGCCGTCGTCGTTTGCCGAACGAGAGTATCCTTGTGGGACTTCAGACCAAGTGTCTGCTTTGTTGAGGTCAGAAGACTGCTGGAGTTGCCATGTTTTGTTGCTGATTCCACGGACGATGAAGCTCGTGCGGTTGGTTTGGGGATCAAACTGGACACTTATGATGGCGAGGGCTTCCGAAGCTATGCTTCCAGCCAGAGAACTAGTGCCGAGAAAGGCATCAAGATCACTGGTTGCGTTTTTGATTTCCTCGATGGTTGCAGGAACCCAGATAGCTCCAAAGTCAAGGACAGTAGTTCCGGGTTCGAGGTCGTAACCTTGTTGAATGCTGGAGCGGACAAAGCCTATGCCCCGTCCTTCGTTTCCAGCGTCAGTGAAGGTAATGGCATCAACAATATCGGATGGTTGGACCTCTCCGAGATAGAGAACGAAGCTGTCGTCACCATTGAAGTAACCGAGATCATTGACGAGAGGAACTTGCCCGGCGGGGATGAGGGCGGTCGCTTCTGCATTGGTGATAATCAGGACACCACCAGCGGGAAGGACTCCACTAAGAGGAACTTGACGGAAAGGTGCGGCACCAATATTGCGGAATTCTTCCGCGAGAGTGGTGTTCCAACTTGTGATGATATAACCTTCCAGATCGAGGTCCTGGTTCGAAATGTTGCTCAACTCAATGTAGTTGTAATCACCGAGCCCGTCTACGAGTTGGGTGAAAAGGATGGGGCTCTCGGAATCCGGGCTGGTATCACCATCGTCAAGAACGGTCAGAGAGAAGTTAGCGGGAGCTAAATTTAGACCAGCTCTGACTCCTATACTGATTTGACTGTCCCCATTCGGGTAGGTGTCGTTGATCCCTGTAATGGTGAAGGTCGCTTCTAAGCCGTTTGTGATTTCGACAGAAGGTGGTAGAGAGATGCGACTAGATGGAAGCCCTGAGAAGCTTATGATGACGGGATAGCTGGCAGGAGCCTCACTGAGGGTTATGGTATAATTGGTGGAATTATTGGGTCCACTCTCAGAGATCGTATCTCGATCGGTTGTAACGTTGAAAAGAGGGCGAGATTGTCCCAGCGCGCTCGTTCCGAGATAAAGATCGCTTTCAGGGGAGGCATTCTCGACATCTTCAATGTTAACCTCTTCCCAGACATCATCGTAATCCCGAACAGATGTGCCGGACTGAAGATCATATCCGACAACCTTATTTCTTCTCACAAACCCCCGCCCGGTTCCCTCATTTCCATCGTTTGTAAATGAAATGGCATCAGCGATATTGGCGGGGATAATTTCGTCACGATAAAGAACCATAGAGTCGTCCCCATTGAAGAAGGCGATTTCAGAAATGAAGTCAGCTGATCCGCTAGGGAGTGGAGTGCTTGCACGGTCGTTCGTCAAAACAACACTATTGCCGGGTTGGAGAGTGCCTGAAAGGCTCAAGGAGCGTCCTGCTCGGGGTATATTTCCAGCTTCTTTGAAAAACTCGGTATCTGCGGTAACCCAACCTGTCATGATGTAGTTTGTGAGATCGACGGCTTGATCTGAAACGTTGGTGAATTCGATATAGTTGCTGTCACCAGGTCCTTCGTGGAATTGGGTGATCAGGATGGGACTGCTAAGGAGAGTTCCGGTGTCAGCATCATCATCGACCTCGATGTCGATCGTTGTAGTGCGGTAGTTTGGTGAAGTAGCAGTGATGGTCAGCGCTTGAGTGCCATCGGGATTATCGTCATCGATAGCGGACACGGTGAATGTTCCGGTGAGGCCACTTGTAATGAGGATGCTGGCTGGCACGGAGGCTTCGGTGGGTTCGCTGCTTTCGAGATCGATTTCTACCGGATAGGAATCCGGAGCGGCACCCAAGGTGATGGTGATATCCGCAGTATTTCCTGCGCCGGATTCGTTGATCGTGGCGGAAGCTGGTGACAATTCCAAAAGTGGAATGGAGGGATCAAAAAATTGGCCGCTGGTGGTGAGACCGGGCGTCTCTGTTCCTGAGAAGCCAGCGATGGAGGAGGCGGCGGCGAAGTTTCCAGTAAGATCGGGGTCACGGTTAAGAGATTGGTCTTCGGCTTCCGAGTTGCTCGCCCAGGAGACAGTCTGGATGACGTTAAAAGTGTTGTCAGAAAAGGTGATTGTTTCGCCGTCGTTGTTGAGACCGATATCACTGATGAGGACCTCGGCATCGTTGAGACGGGCTGGCGGATTGCCGCCGCGGAAGAGAACGACGGCTTCGAGGGGGCGTAGGATGAGACTCGGAAAAGTATAAGTGTCACCCCCAGCATCAGCGAGTTGGTAGCCGGTGAGATCGACAGCGAGCGGTCCGGTGTTGACAATTTCAATGAATTCATCGTCGTTCGGATCATAGCTTCCATCTTGATTGACGTCATTGCCCGGGGCTGGATCGAAAAGGACTTCGTTGATAACGAGGTCAGCGAAAAGGTTGGACGGGATGAGTAATATTGCGAGGAAGTTTCGAAGGTTCATGTTTTCAAATGAGATTTGCCGTACTTGGTGTATTTGCCAGCCCAATGGTAAGTGATATATTGTTATTGTTTTGCGATCAGTTGTGATCGACCTCATTTAGATCCACTTTTGGAACACGAAATTTTTTTGAGGGATCGAGAGTGATTCGAGAAGGGAGATTTTCGAGTTCGCCGGAGCGGAGGAAGGTGAGGATCTTTTGCCAAGTTTTTTGATGTTGATGAGAGATTGGGGAGAGGACCCCATGACCCCCTTGGTTTGCAATGATGGTGTGACTATTCGTGAAAAAGGGGGCGATGTGGTAAGTATTTTCGATGGGAGTGGAGGTGTCCCAGTCTCCTTGAGCAAAGACGACAGGGATGGGGCAGGCTTGGGCTCGGCGAAAAGCATCTCCCATGTTGGGGCTGGGCCAATCGTCCGTGCTGGTGATTAGGTGTTCGAAGTTTCTGCGACCGAGGTATCGGACGGCGGGGTCATTCCAAAGTTGGTATTTGCGCTCGGGAGTGACGCCCAGGCTTGAATCGATCAGGGGAAGAATGAGACGATAGCTGTCTTTGCCTCCGCGTGACTTGCGAACCCTCTCCCATCGCGTCGGGTCTGGTTGTTGATGGTAGAGTTCGAGGATATCAGCGGGGTCATAAAGAGGGAAGGACTTGGGACCGATGAGGCAGATGATTTCTTCTTTTCCGTCAGCTGATTTACGAATGACGGGCATGGGTTTAGCCTCGAGTCGTGCAATGACGGTGCGTGCGGCTTCAGCCATGCCGCCTGGAGGGAGGTAGGATTTGAAGGCGGGGTCAGCATCCACTTTTTGCCACATTCTGAGGATGGCGGAGAAGACATCGGAGGGCTTGTCCAATGAGAAGTCGAGAGGCTCAACTCCCGAGAGAAGAGCGCGCTCAACGATGTCAGGGAAAAGCTTCATCACTGCGAAGCTCCACTGCGAGCCGAAGCTGGTTCCAACAAGAGTGATTTTCTCGTAGCCGAGCGCTTGGCGAAGATCGGCGACATCGTAGGCGCACTCTTTAACGGTGTAGCCGGCGAGGTTGATTCCCTTCTCAGCAAATTCTTTTGTGGCACTTTGAGCGAACTTTCGGAAAGCGTCGAGATGACTAGGCCGATCAATGAGCGACCCTGCGGGCATCGTGGGTGTTTCAAAAGTAGCACGGAGGATGTCGCCTTGTTCAGTATAACCACGCTGATCAACGAAGATGACATCGGAAAATTCACGCATCCCTGAAAGGTCGAAGCGGCGGTTTAGGTCATCGACATCAGAGCGATTAAAACTCATGAGATAAGAATTTCCGGGGCCTCCAGGGAGGTAAAAGATGGGCGGAGCGGTGGCGTTATTTTTGGCTTTAAAGCGAGCGAAGCCGATTTTGATCATGCGACTTTTTGAGTCGCCGCGAACTTCCGGAACGACGAGAGTTCCAAGCTCGTATGCGAGACTCTTGCCATCGTCGGCTTTCATTTTCTTTTGCTGGAAGGAAACGGTGGTTTGGCCAAGGAGCTGATCGCGGACTGAAGTGAGATCGTCTGAGTCGAGGTCCCTAAGCCAGAAAAGGGCCTCAGAAAGGGGCACGGATTTGGGAAGTTTCTTTGCTTGGGGAATGAGCTTCGCGAGTTCGGTCTGTGAGAGAGTGGAGTCTTGATTGAGGTCGGCACGGGCGATGAGAATGGTAGACATGTAATGCCTCATCGTTTTGTGATAGTAAGAGGTGCTGCTAAGGATTTCGGCTCCATCAATCACTCCGTTCTTGTTGTCATCGTAGTAGGCGAACCGGCGGCGTTGGTCTTTGGAGAAGCCCTCTTCATCGGTGTCTTGGTCCTGGACCAGAGGCGAGCTGGCGGCGTATTCAGCGAGGGTGATTTTTCCATCGCCATCGACATCAAGGGGAAGCAATTTGTTGGGCCAAATGGCTAGAAGTGACTCAATAGTCTTGGCGAAGGATTGATAAGTCAGGTAGTCATCAGAGTGGAGCTGAAGCGCGTTGATGAACTTGCGGTCATACTTTGCAGCATTCTCTCGGCGGCGAATGTCCCAGCGGTCAGGTGGGTCTTCGGCATCACGAGCAGAGAGGCCGCCCACTTTGGCGAAGCCGTGGGGCATGAGCTTCTGAATGAAAGCGTTAAGTGTGATTTTTTCTTGTGTGTGAGAAGTAAGAGTTCTGAGAGTTGGGAGCCATTCGGTTGCAATATTCGCAGCATCTTGCTGAATTTTCTCCCGTGCTTCTTTGGGCAAGCTTTCGATCCCGGTCTTGGTTTCTTTGGCAGAGATGATCCCGGAGATAAGGAAGGTAAGGAAATATTTTGGGAGGCCGGACATGAGACACTTATTCGTCTTCGACACGTCGGAAGACTTGCCGGGAGGTTTTGAGAGGAAGGTTTTGTTTTTTACCGTCGCGGAGGATGGTCAACTCCAGGCTGCTGCCGGATTTGTGGACAAGTTTGACGTAAAGTTTGGCACCGAGTCCAAGGGTGTCTTTTGTCTGACCAGCAACCGCGATGATAATGTCGTTCTCTTTGAGAGTGTGTGCTTCTTCTAATAGTGCCTCGACAGGGACGTAGGTGATACGCGAGGCGAAGTTCTCGGGGAGAAGGTTGAGTTTCTTCTTCTCTGCTGGAGTTAGGATCTTCTCGTCGAAATGAACGAGAGGGTTGATGGTCAAATTACGATGGGTCAGGTCAGTCAACCACCAGTCGTAGGGTAGAGTGATTTCGAATGCTCGGTTTTCGCCTTTACGGAGAACTGAAATCGCAAGGGTCGTCGATTCACGGTCGACTTTGTCGAGGTAATATTGGAGGTCGGCTACGGTTAGGATCGATTGCATGTTGATCGACTGGATGAGGTCGCCGGGGACAATGCCAGCTTGCTTCGCAGCGGCTGTGGTCTTTTTGATTACGAGCCCTTTTGGGATGTCGATCTCAATCCCGAGACGCTCGAATTCAGGGTAGCGAAACATGGTATGCTTCTTAATAAGCGTATTCTGTTTTTCGGCGATTGTCGTTTGAAAGTGGGCAATGTGATGGCACTCAACACAACGATTTCGTTGGACAACATTCTCATTAAGTCCAGTGACATCTTTTGGGAAAACGGGAGTGTGTTTTGGATCGGGTTGCCGCTCTCCTGAGGTGAATTTTTGGTGTTCGGTAAGGCCAAGTGAAAGAGCAAGTTCCAGGCTTCCAAGATCAAGGTAGGCGTCGGCGGACTTGGTATTACGACCGCCGTAGCGGAGGTAGATGTCTTCTTTGGAGTTGATGATGAAATAGTAGATGGCGTTGTGGCGATCGAAGTCGAACTTGGCAAGGTCGATGCCGCGCATGTCGTTGATGCGAATTAGAACGAACTGGGATAGAAGCTGCCCGCGCGGTGAGATTGGGTCGGTGCGCAAGACCTGCGCATCAAAGTTTCTTCCGTTGACTCATGGTGCTCACCGGAAGGCGAGGAAGATGGGCTTCTTGTTCTGCTCCGCCTCGGCAAGAGCTTTGGCGTAGGAGTGGTGCCACTTCAAGGAAGCTGCCTTTAGTAGACTGCTGGTTAAGGTAAGAACTAGAAAAGTCAGCCGGATCAAGGGACGCCATTGGAACAGATTTAGCATCTTGAGGAGTGAGTAAAAGGGGCGATGGGGGGAATCGCCTCTAACGCAAAAGTGGGTTTTCTAAGCGCGGCGTCGTCTTCCAAGCAAAGCAATGGGAACAAGTCCAAGAAGCATGGTTGAGGATGGCTCGGGGATAAGGGAGGCATCGAGTCGCGACGTGGCCTCTAATGCAGTGAGTCCGTCGAATTCATTTGTGCTGACAAATGCGATAGCATCGGTACGGAAGTTTTCCTCGCGGCCTCCAAGCTGCCAAGTTTGGTCTCCGGCTGCGGCGACATTGAAAGTGGTGGAGTTTCTGTTAAAGCCGTTTGAGGTTGGTGCGTCTCCTGCAGAAACATTGAACCAGATGAACTCATCTTGAGTGATGCGGAAACGGTTCATCGAGGTCCAATCTGCAGTACTGTCAGAGGTGGTGTCGATTACTCCGAACCGAGCAGCTGTGAAGACACTGTCTTGACTATTAATCGCTGATCCTCGGTCTGTCCCAACCCGGAACCAGAGATCATAGGTGTCTGCAGTGTCAAAGGTGACGTTGTAGGTTACGACATGCGCGGCAGACGTGGGTTGGTCTGAAGTGAAATCGTCGTTGATATCAATAGGGACAATGGCTGCGTCACCTGAGGCATTGAGGGCACCGTTTTCGATGGTGAAGGCTGAGCCAAGAGATCCAGACTCAGCTTCGAAGGAAACAATGGCTGCTCCGGCTAGGCTGGGAAGAGTGACAAAAATGGCGAGGTTGATGGGGATATTTTTCATTTTTTTGATACATACCCGGGCGTGGAATCATCAACTTTAAAAGAGTCAAGGTGCACGACCAGGGAAGCATTAGTCCCACGGCGGTAGTATTTCTTTCGATCAGTTGTCAAATGTTAGCGTTGAAATACTTACTGATGAAAAAGACTTTAAAAGGGGCAGATGATGATTCTATTTGCATTCGTGCGGACAGTATTTTTAATCATAAAGGTTCTAGGATTAAGTCTCTGTTCACTCTTGGGAGAAGTAGTTATCAATGAAATTATTACGACGCATGCTCCCCGAAATTTACGTTGGAATTCTAATAATCAACCCTTTGCTGGTTCTGGTGATGCTTGGTGGTTGAAAGATTTTGATGACTCGGTTTGGGAAACTGGAAGTTTACCAATTGGTTATTCCTTGGGGACGATCGAAACAAATGTTCGGGATGATCTCTTGGATGTATCACCCTCGCTCTACGTGCGGCAGAAGTTCGAGATTGATGATGACCTTTTGGGAGGTTTTGAGTCGCTTGATCTCTCGATTCAGTATGACGATGGTTTTATTCTCTGGTTAAACGGAGTAGAACTGAGTCGCCGGAATATGGGGGCGTCAAAGGGGCATATTTATCACGACCAGATTGCGCACCGAGGGAGTGATATGGGTGTATCTGGCGAGTCGATTACGCTGTTGTCAGCAGCTGCCCTATTGGTGGAGGGAGAGAATACAATTGCGATTCAATTGAACAATCGCTCCTTGGCTGGAGATATGCGCCTTGATTTTTCCCTGACAATGGATCGCCCGGATGGGCCGGACCCTGTTCTGATTCCACTAGGGTCCCAGATCAGTTATTTGGCAGGACTAAGTGAGCCGACAGGCGATTTGGTGGAGACTGCGTCACCCACAAATGATCCATCGGATTGTATTGAGCTCTTTAACAATGGAGCGGAGGTCGTTGATTTATCGGGCTGGAGTTTGAGCGATGATGATTCCGTGGAAGATAAGTGGAGTTTCCCGGCAGGAACACAGATCGCTCCTGGTGAGTTTTTGATCGTGCTGGCTGACGCGCCTGAGATGGAAATTCCAGGGGCGCAGTATCTCCACGCAAACTTTCAATTGAGCGGAGTTGGCGAGTTTCTAGGGCTGTTTGATGATGAGGGAAATTATATCTCGGGTTTCGCGACGGAGTATCCGCCGCAACTTCCAAATTATAGCTTTGGGAGGGGCAGGGCTGGAAATCCAGTCTTTTTTGAAAAGCCTACGCCGGGACAAGCGAATGATGATGTCGAATTAACTGGTTTGCTTGATGCACCGCAGGCGAGTTTGCCGGGAGGGTTTTATGATGAGGCTATCAGAATCTCCTTCGAAACAGAGATACCTGAAACGACCTTGCGTTATACCACAGATGGTTCTGAGCCAACTCTTGTAAATGGAACTGATTTGTCAGGAGAATTAGAGTTGGGAGTGGTGTCGGCGACGGCAGGACATGTCATCCGAGTGAGGGCTTTTCGAGATGGTTGGATTCCATCCCGAACAACCACTCACACATACCTAGTGGGGGTGGATGAGCGTTTGCGGAATTCGCCAATGCTTGCATTGGCAGGCGATGAAAGACGTTCCCTCTATGACCCTTATGGGGCCTTGGCTCTTAATGGTGGGCAATATGATTCGTCACGTCGGTGGCTTCCAACCGGTCCTTTTGATTTCAACAATATCATAGAGCGAGGACGAGCTTATGAACGACCAGCTCATGCGGAGTTCTTTTTTTGTGAGGGTGTGCCGGGCTTTCGAGCCGATTTGGGATTAAGAATCGCGGCAAGTCCTGCGGAACGTCCGCGGATGAGAATGGCGAGGCCGTTTTTGTCTCCGTGGGAAACTCATCCCAATGAGAAGCCTTCCTTTAACCTTTACGTCAGGAATGATTATGGAAAAGAGGCGGTCAAATTTCCCTTTCAGGGGGAGAAGAGGTCATTCCATAAGTACGAGAGATTTCGGATTCGGGCAGGGAAAGAGGATATTTCAAATCCCTTCATAATCGATGAGTTGGTGAGGCGGCTCAGTCATGAGATGGGAATTGGAGCGAGCTTGGGGGTGATTAACAGCTTGATCGTGAATGGGGAATTCAAAGGGTATTACAATTTAGTTGAGCGCTTACGTTCTCCATTTTTTAGTCGATTGCATGGCGCGGATGATGAGACCGACTGGGATGTTTTAGCGCCAGACTTTGGTACGAACATCGCGGAGGGAGATAAGGTCGCTTGGAATAATCTGCTAAATCGTTTAAGCCAGCCACTCAGCACTGAAAATTGGAAGCGGATTTTGGATGTGGCCGATCCTGAGAATATGGCCAACTACTTTCTCCTTAATATTTACGCCGGAACGTGGGAGTGGCCAGGTCATAACTGGGTGATTGCGAAAGAACGTTCGGAAGCAGGAAGGTTTCGGCTTTATATTTGGGACGCCGAGGGAGCATTTGGTTTTTATGGCCCGCATTCTCCTTCGAAAGAAATGATTGGGCCATCGATCATTGGGACGGACCCGAATAGTACGGGGCAGTCGGGGATGAGAGGCGAACTTCGAGACCTCTGGAATGGATTGAATCGGTGGCCAGAGTTTCGGCTACTTTTTGCGGATCAGGTGCAGGAACATCTTTTTAATGGGGGAGTTTTAGATGATCGCGATCCAATGAATTCACGGGTGCAAGCCATGTGGGATGAACTTCGACAAGAATTTCAGGGCTTGGCGGAACTTTCAGGGATCACTCAGATTCAGACGGCCTCGTTTGACTCGTGGCTTCATCCCACCTGGGGCCGGCGAAACTATCTTCTTGGGCCGCGAGCAGAGGAGTTTAGAAGGTATAATTTGTGGCCGGAGCTAGCGGTGCCAAAAATGTCGAAGTTTGGTGGCGTAGTTGCTTCGGGTTTCTCGCTTGAGCTGACTTGGGATGAGGGTGAAATCTATTACACGACGGATGGAAGTGACCCTCGCTTGATCGGGGGGGGCTCGAATCCACAGGCAATCCGTGCGTCTGGAGGAAGTATTGAGTTAGTGGTTTCTGATCCGTTAACGGTGAGGGTAAGGGGATTTTCAGGAGGACAATGGAGTGCGTTGTCTACGGCAACTTTTTTGCTAGAATCAGTGCCTGCTGGGCCAGCGAACCTCGCGATTACAGAGTTACTTTATAATCCAATTGGAGCAAGTGCTGCAGAGGTCGAAGCTGGTTTCGATGATGGTGACTTTTTTGAATACGTGAGATTGCGTAATGTCTCGGATTCTGTCGTTGATCTTAGTGAGGTACGTTTCGTGGATGGTATTTCTTTCGATTTTAAAGACTCGGCCATCCAGGTTTTACCTCCGGGAGGAAAGGTCATTATAGTCCGGAATATTGAAGCCTTTCGACTGCGTTTTGGTGAGCAGTTTCATGAGATTGTTGCAGGCGAGTATTTGGCAAAATTTTCGAATGGCGGTGAGCGAGTGCTTTTGGTGGGAGCTGATGATGAGGTGATTGAGGAATTCGAATATGGGACGGAAGGGGAATGGCCTGACTTGGCAGAGGAAGACGGGCACTCGATCCAGAAAATTTCCGTGTTTTTGAATCCGGCGGAAGGAGAGACCTGGGAGGCTTCGAAAATGGTTGGAGGGAGTCTAAAGGGCCCAATGGTCTTTGAGGAATGGCAGCGAAGCTATTTCGAGGGGAGTGATCTTTTCGATCAGACAATTTCAGGGAAGGAAGCGGATGAGGATTCCGACGGGTGGTCCAACCTACTTGAATTTGCCTTTGGTTCAAGCCCACTTGATGGTGAGGATTTCCCCGAGATTCCAAAGGTAGAGATGGACGTGAGTAGAGGAAGCCTCTCTTTAAGTTTCGAATTTAAGAAACCGAAAGGCGACCGAGCCGTGGCGGTCTTCGTTCAAGAAAGTAATGACTTGATGCTGTGGGAAAAAATAACAGCTGAAAATCAGAAGACTGTTTCAGATGGTCCTTTGATGAAGAGTTGTGAAATTCGAATTGTGAAGCCGCTTTCTGGTCGGAATTTCTATCGGCTCTCCGTTAGTGAACGCTAGATAACCTCGGCGCTCTACTTCAGGAAGCTATTTAGCATCCATGCCGTAAGACTTTTGACAGTAGGAGAATACTCGCGCTTGGTGTTTTGGATAGTAGAAGGTGGTTCCCAAGGTCGAATTTAAGCGCCTTTTGACTCTTGCAAAAACAAAGTCACCTCCCAACATCGACGTGTCGGTTTATTATCCGCGGTGGGAGAAAACAATGAATGGATTAAAATCGGTGGCAGCCGAATCGACTGCAGGGAATATCAATGAGAAGTTGAAGCGCGGCGGAGCTCGTCTCGACCTGGTCGGATATCCGTTGATCGATGGCAAGGTGGCTGGAGTTCTGATGAAACGAACCGGAAGCCGTCGCAACGAGTTTTTTTCGAATTCTCCATCAAATGGCTAAGGATTCCCTTTCCTCCGTTGCGCTTTGGAGCACCTTCAATCTTTCCCGCACCCTCCATGTTTGATTGTCTGACAAAAATAAATACTTTCACGGGGCACTGTGGAGGACACGCAAAAAGACCCGAAATTCCCACGAGAAAACAAAAAGAATGCAAAGGGTGTGCTTCATGATAAATCCTTTACGGATACTCATGAGGAAGGGTTCTACGGAACATGTTTACTTTAGCGTTTCCCTGTCGCGCTATGATTAGCAGGTAAATCACTGCCCATTTTTCAAAAAAAGATCTTTAAATTCTACGATCATTCCCCTGTCGTGCAATTGGAGGCCAATGAAACCTTCCTTGAGTTGCTGGCCTTTGAGCTTGTCGGTGAATTCTGAAGACAGTTTTCCGTTGATGAAGAATTGAAAGTGATTCCCTTTTGCGACGATTTGGCAGGAGTTCCAGCCGCCTTCTTTGATCTCAGCAACGGCTACAGCATTTTCAATTTTTGCATGATGCCCTTTGCCATTCTCATCGATCGTTAGGCTAGCCCCCCTTGGGCAGGGAAATTCTTTCCTCGTGCCTTTTCCAAAGTGAAAATCCCATGCGCCTAGGATCTGATCACCAATCCCAACATGGCCGAGGTCAGCGTGGTATCCTTCAAAGTCACGCTTTCCGGTTTTGTCCAGTCGCGCTCGGGTTTCCACTCCGGTATTCCCTTTGGTTAAAAGTCGGTAGCTGAATTTCAATTCAAAGTCCGACAAGGATTCATCGCCAGAGTAGATCAGGTAGACCTGACGGTTCTCTTTACCCTCTCCCCGAATCACCCCGTCCTCGACCGACCAGGCGAGCGCTTTGCCCTTTGGAGCTTCCCTCCAGCCCTTCAGCGATTTTCCGTCGAAAATGGAGGTATAGCTATCGTTTGTTTCTTTTCCTCGCAACCCACTTTCTCCGATTATTAAGAAGATAAGAATGAGGCTCTGAATAGTTTTCATAAGAGTGATTTTTTTTCGTTAAGTGGTGATTGTGGATTGGAACAGGTAATTTCTAGAGTAACCAAGGGAAGAAGAACTTTTTCTAAGTTCATCAAGATTAAGAGGTCGGAGTCGTCTATTTCTTTTGCTGAGAGAACATCCAATTGGCGAATTTAGGATCGGAGGCAGGGACCCTTCCAGCGCCGTGGCCTTCTTCGGGAAGAATGATGAGCTGGGCTTTTGTTCCCCCTGCTTTTTTAATGGCTTTCATAATCATTTCACCCCGGTCTGCTGGGACGACGCGGTCTTTTTTTCCGTAGTAGGCCTTCATGGGAATCTTGGCGAGGTTCTTTCCCCATTCATCAAGTTTCGGAGTCACATCTTTCGGCCCGCCTGATCCGAGGCCTCCGACCATAGGAGCGATCGCAGCGAAGTGATCGGGTGAGCTTGCGGCCCAGACGAAGGTCCCATATCCACCCATACTATTGCCAGTCAGGTAAATTCGATTTTCGTCGACCGGGAGGATTTTTTTCAGATGCTCAAGAAGAAGATCAAGATCGGCTGGAACCCAGCCTCCTCTTTTTTTCTGATCGCGAGCGCTTTTCATGGCTTGAGGTACGACGCAGAGACACTTGTGGCCCGCTTTCTTGATGGTTTCAAGAAGGCGACGTGGCTGTCGCTCCACTTTACGGATTTCATCTCCGACTCCTCCTCCCCCGTGGAGGTAGATGAGGAGAGGAATTTTTTTATCCTTCGTAGCCTGCCCCTTACCAAAGATCAGAAATTCGGGGTTAAGAGAGGTGGTCTTCTTGGCAAGGTCTTTGGGCAGTTTGGAGACTTCGACTTGGCTCCAGAGAGGAGATAAGAGAAATGTAATAATTATAAAAAACAATTTCATGGACTTAAAGGGGGCTATAAATATTTGCAAAAAGTGGTCAGGCTTTTGGGAATTTTTCCAGGTCCTCTTTCTCGTCATATTCGAGAGTCACAGAACCCTAACATTTTGATGGCTTAAGGATACGGCTAATTTGCTCAAAATCTGTCGGGTATGTTTTGGATCTCTTTTGCGTGGTTCATAAATCCCCTAAGTGATTCGAAGCAGGATCTAAAGTTGACCCTTCGGGGATCGAAATCATAAGATGCAAATCATGCCAAAAAACACATCTTCCCTGATCGATTTATTTCGAATCCTAACTCCTGCGGCAATGCTCGCGCTTACTGCTGCTACCTCTTTTCTTCATGCTGAGGAGGATATGAGTAAGCCTGAAATTAAGGTTGAGAAAAAGAAGGATGCGGATGGGAGAGAGTCCGTTTACATGTATATCGACGGCGTTAAGGTGCATGAGACCGATACGACGAAACAGCCGCTTCCTAAGGTTGTTTCGCCCGGCAAGATGCTTGGGGCTCCTCCATCGGATGCGGTGGTGCTTTTCGATGGGAGTGCGGAGTCTTTTGATGCCAATTGGACTGATACCAAAGGAGGCCCCAGTAAATGGAAGGTGGCTGATGAAGCGATGGAGTCAGTTCGTGGCGCCGGATACGTGCAGTCGAAAAAAACGTTTGGTTCATGCCAATTTCATATCGAGTGGGCTTCTCCTTCAAAAGTGCAGGGCAGTGGCCAAGGGCGAGGGAACAGCGGAGTTTTCTTGATGGGAACTTACGAGATTCAGGTTCTTGATAGCTACCAAAACCAGACCTACGCTGATGGGCAGGCCGGGGCGCTTTATGGTCGATCCAAGCCACTGGTGAATGCTTCACGCAAGCCCGGTGAGTGGCAGAGTTATGATATTATTTTTCATCGCCCACTTTTTGATGAAAATGGCAAAGTTACCCGCCGTGCCACCTTCACCGTGCTGCATAACGGGGTTCTTATCCAAGACCACACCGTATTGAGTGGTGGAACTGGATGGCGTGGGCCGCATGCCGCTTCCGATTATAAAGCTCACCCAGACAAGATGCCCATCTCAATGCAGGACCATGGGAACCCTGTCCGTTTCCGTAACATCTGGATACGTCCTCTTAAGGACTGATTATCTGGATCTTTTGGTTTTACCGTTAAGGTTGTCCGGTGATCTTGATCCGGTAGAAGCTACGATCTGTTAGGATCGCCACGGCGTTATCTTAACGGGAAGTCATCACTACATTATTGTTTCCCTGATTCGTATTAGAAACAAGGGTTATGGGAGCGATAGCATCTCAATTTCAATGGTCGTTACTCGATTGTAAGGCATCCTGTAATCCAATGGTAGGGAGGTTCACCCGGAAGCTAATAGTCAGGTGATTGCCTGATCCGGCGACTGGGTTGAGCCTAAAAATCCAAAATCATCACGTCTATTTACGACTTCCACTCAGGACCTGCTTCGGTTTACTCTTCCAAGTCATGAAGTCAAAATATCTCCCGTTTGCTATATTGAGCACTTTTTCCCTTCTTTTTGGATTCTTGCCTGCTTCAGGGCGCACGTGGACTGACGTCAAAACTGGGCGCACTTT
>DIHU01000165.1 GCA_002420315.1 Akkermansiaceae bacterium UBA5688 | reverse complement strand
AAGGGCCCTTTCAACCCCTTCCCGCCAAAAGAAAATTCCTAGCAACACACCAACAAAAATGAAACGTATACTAATAACAGCGATCGCTGCTGTCCTACTGGTGGGGTGCGCCTCAACTAGAAGTCTCAATTCTTCTACCATTTCTATTGGCATGAATAAACGGGAGGTCATTGCTTCGAATGGTGAGCCATTCAGGGTCGCGGCCATGGATGGGTTGGAATACTTTATTTACAGAAGGTTTGATAATGAGCTCTTTAAACCCAATGGGTTTAGTGTTTATGAAGCCTTTATCCGATTCGCAAATGGAAAGGTAAATGCCTATGGTAGATTAGATGATTTCGATAGCACTAGGCATAAAGAACTATTGATCAAAACAGCTGAAGCGGAATAAAACCATCCTACTCACAATTGTGTTTTTAGTGAGGTGCGAAGCAGTTACCTTTCTAATTCTTTAAGCACTCACGGTTAGTCACGCGCGGGGCATAATTGGCAGTTACCTTTAATTCTTCGGAAAAGCATCAAGGTTTAACTATGACATTCACCCACTTTCTCCCTTCTACGATCTCCTCAACGGCGATCCCAAGCGCCCCACCCCAAAAGCAAATTCCTAGCAGTAATGAACTTTATTTTCGCCCCCCTATTATTCTTCCTACTTTCTGGAACGATACTTGCCGAAAACTGGAAACTCCAGCCTCTGAAGTATAATAATCCGGGTCTCATCGTCGATCTCGGCGTCGGACTTTGGGCCTGGCCCCTACCAATGGACTACGATGGAGATGGCGACTTAGATTTGGTCGTCTCATGCCCAGATAAGCCCAGCAACGGTCTCTATTTTTTTGAAAACCCTACGCAAGACCCTTCAGTCAAAATGCCGGTTTTCAAACCAGGCGTCCACATCGCAAAAACCGGTCACAATATTCAGATCAGCTACGTCGAAGGTGAAGCACGTATCCTGCGCGAGAACCAGGAATATGTCGACTTTCGCACCAATCAATTCAGCCGCCTAGACAAGATCTACCCAACTTCAAAAATTCACCAAGGCAAAGGCCGCACCCGCGCGAACATGTGGCGTTATGTCGATTGGGAGCAGGATGGTGATCAGGATATCATCGTAGGAGTTGGCGACTGGTCGGACTACGAATGGGATCACGCCTATGACGCGCAAGGCCGCTGGCAGAATGGCCCACTTCACGGTTGGGTCTACCTGATCAAGAACGAAGGTGGAGAATACACAAAGAATCCCGTAAAAATCGAGGCTGGTGGCGCACCAATTGACGTCTATGGCTGGCCAAGCCCGAACTTCGCGGACTTTGATGGAGACGGTGACCTTGATTTGCTATGCGGAGAGTTCCTCGATCGCTTCACCTATTTCCAAAATGTAGGCTCCGCTACCAACCCGGAATACGGCTCCGGCTTAAAACTAGTGGGCGCAGATGGACAGCCTCTTGCCATGCACTTGCAAATGATCACGCCCACTGCTCTCGACTGGGACAAAGACGGCGACCTTGATCTGATTGTCGGTGACGAAGACGGACGCGTCGCCTTGGTGGAAAATATCTCGCCAGAAGGGGTGAGTCTTCCAGTCTTCAAGCAACCGGTTTACTTCCAACAAGAAGCAGATGAGTTGAAGTTCGGCGCCCTCGCCACACCATTTGCCCACGACTGGGATAAAGACGGTGACGAGGATATTCTTTGCGGAAATACCGCCGGCAATATTGCACTCTTTACTAACCTCGATGGCAAAGGCACAAAATGGTCGGCTCCGGAATTACTAAAAGCTGACAATAAGGTGTTTCGAATTATGGCGGGGGAAAATGGTTCGATCCAGGGGCCTGCCGAAGCAAAGTGGGGCTACACCACCCTATCGGTTGCAGACTGGAATGATGACGGTCTCGACGACATCCTAGTCAACTCCATCTGGCCCAGACTACAATTGCTACGCAACACCGAAAGCGGCCTTACTCAAGAACCCCTTTCCTTTTGGACCAAGGAGGAACCACCCTCCTTCTACTGGTGGAAAAACCTTGCCGAAAACCTGCAGACTCAATGGCGAACTACCCCATTAGCAACGGATTTTGATACGGACGGCAAGCTCGACCTCGTCATACTTGACCAAGAGGGTTTCCTCACCTGACAGAGCCGGACCAAAGAGGAAACTCGCCTCTTTCTTGATGGAGATCTTCAACCGGTGAGACTTAACGCCGCCACAGCAGGAGGCTCAGGCCGAGTAAAGCTCGCAGTGGTCGACTGGGACAAAGACGGGCGGCTCGACATCCTTACGAATTCCCAAAATACGACTTGGTGGAGAAATTGTCAGGATGCCGGAGACGGAAAGGTCATACTTAAAAAGATCGGCAACCTCGCGAAACGAAATGTGTCCGGCCATACTAGTAGTCCGACAGTCTGCGACTTTGATAAGAATGGAAAACCGGACCTGATCGTCGGATCGGAAAACGGGCGCCTTTATTTTATCAAGCATGAAGACTGCGTGTCTTATCCACCCTCAATACTGCAACCTCGCAAGCCGAAAGAAGTCACTCCCGCGCGTTTCTCAGGGCTCATCAGCGAAGAGTTCATCTTCCAAAATGCCCCCCACAAGGAATGCCATGCCTCAACACTCGCACAAACCTCGCGCGGTCTCGTTGCCGCTTGGTTCGGGGGCACCAAAGAAAAGAACCCGGATGTCGGCATCTGGTCGAGTTACCACGACGGGAAGCGCTGGTCGTCTTCCCGCCGATGGGCCGACGGCTTGCAGCACAAGAACCTGCGCTACCCCTGCTGGAATCCTGTCCTTTACCAACCAGAAGGTAATGAGCCGCTCATGCTCTTTTTCAAAATCGGCCCCAACCCACAAGAATGGTGGGGTGAACTGATGCTGAGCTACGACCGCGGCCGCTCTTTCCAATCCGCGCAACGCCTTCCCGAAGGAATTGATGGGCCGGTTAGGTCAAAACCAATACGTCTAGAAAATGGCGCTCTACTCTTCCCCTCATCCACAGAGCACAGTGATGATTGGCGCTTTCATTTTGAGAAACTAAACAACGGTGAATGGTCCCGCGTTGAGCCACAACAGCAGCTCTTTCAGGTCATTCAGCCAACCCTGCTTAACCACCCCGGCCAACGGATTCAGGCCCTTTATCGCTCTAAACATGGGGCCATCATCACGAACGAATCAAAGGATGGCGGAGAAAGCTGGAGCGCCCTTAAAAAGCTCGGCCTTCCCAACAACAACTCAGGCATCGAAGGTCTAACTCTGTCCGATGGTCGACATCTCCTCCTCTACAATCACCTCGGTGGGCAAGGCAACAATGGCTGGGGCAAACGGCATGCCATCCATCTAGCCATCAGCGATGACGGAATCGTGTGGAAAGCTCTGGCTGTGATTGAAAAAGCGACAGAAGGAGAGTTTTCCTATCCAGCAATGATTCAAACTAAGGATGGCCTTGTCCACATGACTTACACTTGGAACCGCAAGCGAGTAAAGCACGTGGTCATTGACCCCGAAAATCTGAAGCCTGGCGTAGCCCTTAATGAGGAGGCGTGGCCGGAATGAAGACAGCCGACATCATCGTCCTCACTACCTATCTCGCCATCGTCTTAGGCGTTGGTTTCTGTTTCGCTTGCCGCAGCAAAACTTCTGAGGGTTTTATGAAAGCAGGCGGACGCTTACCCGGATGGGTCATCGGACTCAGCCTCTTCGGAACCTATCTCTCTTCGAATACATTCATCGGCGTACCCGGCAAAGCCTATGCCGGAAACTGGAACGCCTTTGTGTTTTCACTCTCCATTCCGATCGCGGTTCTCATCGCTACGAAGTGGTTCGTGAAATTCTACCGCAACACCGGAGAAATTTCAGCCTACGAGCACCTCGAAAAACGCTTTGGCGTCTGGGCCCGGATCTATGCCGTAATCTGCTATCTCCTAACCCAAATCGCGCGCACCGCAACCATCATGCTTGGAGTAGCCATCGGCTTACAGCAAATCACCGGCTGGGATCTCACCAGCATCATCCTTGTTTCCGGAATACTAGTCACCGCCTATACCTTGATAGGAGGAATTGAAGCGGTAATCTGGACCGACGCCATTCAATCGATCGTTCTCACCCTGGGAGCGATCTTGGTAATTGGCACTATCCTCGCCAAGCATCCAGATGGCGCATCAGGCGCGTTTGCAATCGCAGTCGACAACGAAAAATTCTCACTCGGCAGCTGGAACATAGCCGACCTAGCCACCTCCACTGTTTGGATCGTCTTGGTATACGGACTTTTCATCAACCTGACAAATTTCGGCATCGATCAAAACTACGTCCAGCGCTACCACACCGCGCAAAACGACGACGCCGCAAATCGATCGCTGTGGATCGGCGCGATGCTTTACATCCCAGTTTCACTCCTATTCTTCCTGATTGGATCACTGCTCTTCAGCTTTTATCAGTCCATGCCCGAGGAGATCGCAGCCATTCAGAAAATGGCCGGAGAAGGCAAGTTCGAAGACTCCATCCTCCCCCATTTCATGACTCATCACCTGCCAACAGGTCTTGGCGGACTCATCATCGCCGCACTTGCTGCCGCAGCTATGAGCACGATCGACACAAGCCTGAACAGCTCCGCTACAATCACACTCAAAGATCTTTGGACCCGGCTATTTCGCCGTGCGCAAGCCGTAAATGAAAAAGAGGCTATGTTGGTCTTGAGAGTTTCAACAGTCGTCTGGGGCATCATTGGAACCAGCATAGCGCTACTCCTCACCCGTGAGACCAAGAACATCCTCGATATCTGGTGGCAACTTTCAGGTATCTTCGCCGGTGGCATGCTGGGTCTGTTTCTGCTTGGACTCATTGTGAAGAGGGCAGGAAACGCAGCCGCAGCCACCGGAGTGACCTTGGGTGTCATCGTGATTTTCTGGCTCAGCTCCTCCTGGATTCCTCAAAAGCTCCAACCCATGATTCATAGTAACCTCACAATTGTAGTCGGAACCTTAACCATTTTTCTGGTCGGATTGGTTGTAAGCACCTTTATGATCTCAAGAAAAACATCGTCGTGCTAAGCTTGATTGACACCAGCGGATAATGGAATGATACGCTCCATGCTTCGCTACCTAATACTTCCGATACTATATGGTCTGTGCGTCATGGTTGATGCCGGCGATAAACCTGCGCAGAATGACAAGGCGCCCAATCAAAAGCTCAGCGTAATTGACATCAGAAGAGCTTCTGACGCGGAGAGGACGCTGGCTGCAACCCTGCAGGGCTTAGTCAACAAGACGGAAGCAAGAGTCTGGATCAAGGGAGGCGGCATGCAGAAAATTCTACTCAATGAATTGGAGACAGAGGGATACGAACTTGAACAGATTGCAACGGTGTGGGAGCTAGTTGCGTCTTTTCGAGCGAAGATCAAGGGATGCATCGTCTATGACTCCGGCAACCGAAGCATCAACGCAGCCACCGCCTTGTGTGGACCGTTTGAGGGGGTCGCGATACACAAGTCGATTCTGAAACGTGCAAAGAAAGAAGGGCTGAAGGTGCTGCACGACGTGTCGGATCATGACGATCCAGTGGAAACTTATGAGACATTCAAAGACCGGTTCGCGAAAGGTATCCTTGCCGAACAAGCCCCAAAAAAAGTGTGGCATTTACGAGATTTCATTGTGCAACGAAACGCCTTCGTGTTCTGGGACGTATCAGCCAATCTCCGCACCCGATTCGCTCGTGAATGTGCTGCGGAAGAGCTGATTTACGGGTGGGGCAAGGATGAAAGGAATTGGGTCCGAGATATCAGCAAGGGAGGTGCCGCCGGCATTCCCGCCGACTGGTCCACCAACCTCTCCGCCCTCTCCCATCTGAAGGTGGAGGTTCCTGCACCCCCAGAGGCAAAACCGTTGACGAAAGTAAAGGAAGGGGAGCGGATCGTCGCCTTCGTGATGAGTGACGGTGACAACCTCCAATGGCTCGGAAACAGTTTCGCTACGAGCACAAAACATTGGGGAAGTCGACACCGGGGCACGTTCACCATGAGTTGGGAAATGGCACCGGTGCTCAGTGAAGTCGCCCCGCGTATCCAACGCCAGATCTATCATTCGGCCTCCAGTGGTCAATATGTCGACGAGCTCATTGTCGGACCCAGTGGGGTCGGCTACGCTTTCCACAACTATCTCCCCAATCGGAAGGCATTTGCAAAGAAAACCGCCCAGGCCATGAAGGTTAGCAACCTGTCGGTGGTCACCCTTCTCAATTCGGGTGGCAATATGACACAGGCTCGCGAACTTCTGGAACATCCCAACGTGCTCGGTGCCGTCTACAAAGACTATGCCCCCTACCACAAACGACGCGGCGCACTCGACTGGCACAACGGAAAGCCCTGCCTCTCATACCGATACCTTCTTTGGGAGGGCATGAAGGGGGCCAGCCCCAAAGAGGTCGCTGCTGCTATAAAGAAGCTGCCCGCTTCGCCGGCAACCGATCCGAACAGTTTTGCTCTGGTAAACGTTCATGCGTGGTCATGGGACAGCATCGGGGGCCCGATGGACGCCATCAAAAAGACGATTGATCTGCTTCCGTCCGGCACACGCTTCGTAACGGCGAGCCAACTCCTTGGCCTTCTTAGAAAGCATCATAGCAAAAGCGGCCGAAAGAGGAAGTGAACACATACACAAACCCTAATTCTCCTGACTTTGATTCTGCCGGTTTCACCGAACTGTATTGAGTTGGAGATCACCTACGATCCAAACTCAGGGCCCTCAGAGCTGCGCTGACCCAATTTTCGATTGGCAGACGTTAGCCCACCTCGGGTGGTCTCTCCCTCCCTGCTATCTAAAGCTCCCCACCCCACCGGGGGAAGACCTTGCGG
>DIHU01000091.1:3862-34029 GCA_002420315.1 Akkermansiaceae bacterium UBA5688 | reverse complement strand
TTTCGACGATGGAGGAAGCGATGGGAGAGGTGCTGGCAACAATCCTTGCGACACCTGAGTTTCTTTATATCACACAAGAGGACTCGTCGATGATCAGCGAAACCGAATTAGCCAGCCGGCTTTCCTTTTTCCTTTGGTCCAGCATACCAGACAAAGAGCTTCGAGACCTCGTGAAGGAAGGAACACTGAGGGATCCCGCAGTTTTGAAAGCTCAGATCACACGTATGTTAGCTGATCCAAGGTCCGCAAGATTCTCGAAACACTTCGTTCAACAATGGCTCGGTTTAGATGGGCTCAATAGCGTAGTCCATGTGGCCGACGGCGCACTAATGGAAGCCATGCAAGAAGAGCCCATCGCCTTTTTTAAATACGTCCTCAACAACAACAGGAGCCTAATGGACTTCCTTCACTCGGACTACGCCGTGCTGAATGAAAAGGTGGCTGCGCATTACCAAGTTCGCAATGTTTATGGCCCTCAATTCCGCCAAGTTCCGATTGAACCCAATACCAATCGCGGCGGAATCCTGACAAATGCTGCAATCCTGACCATGAATTCCGATGGCAAGGATTCCCACCCGCTCAAACGCGGGGTTTGGATGCTTGAACGAATTCTCCATGACCCACCGCCACCCGCTCCACCAAATGTTCCAGAAGTTGATTTGACTGATCCTAAAATCCTCGAGATGACGCTCAAGGAGCGCATCGTCGATCACCGCAATAAACCAGCCTGCATTTCATGCCATGCTAAAATCGATCCTTGGGGAATTGCTTTCGAAAACTATGACGCCTTAGGCGTTTACCGAACCAAAATCAAAAACAAACCGGTTGATGCGACGTCAGCCTTGTTCAACAAGCAGGAATTAGCTGGAATGGAGGGCTTGAAGCGCTATCTGTTAGAGGAGCGTCAGGACCAGTTTGCGAGGGCCATGGTTCACAAAATGACTTCTTACGCCCTCGGGCGCCCGTTAACTTTTAGTGACCATGCCGAAATCGAAACACTAACGATTCAACTTCGAAAAAAGGAAGATCGCTTACGGGATTTGATATACCTGATCATTTATAGCAGTATCTTCAACTCTAACTAATACCTAAGAGCCCTATGACAACCAAAACCACCGACATGAATCGCCGAAATTTTCTTCGAGGAACAGGCGTTGCGCTTGGTTTGCCATGGCTTGAGACCTTTGCGGTAGATGATTCAAATCCCAACCCTGCTCCAAAACGCTTTCTCAGTGTTTATCATCCCGATGGGGTTGGCTTACCCGTCAGGGAAGATCCAGCTTGGAAGGATTGGAGTTGGTTTCCCCGAGGTGGCGAAAGAAATTTCAAACTCACAAAAGTGCTCGACGTTCTCGAGCCCTTGCGAAAGGAGATCACGATCTACTCAGGACTCTCCCACCCGGCAGCGAGAACAGTTCATGGTCATTCTAACGCCGACCAATATCTGACCGGCGCAGACATAGGAGGACATGGAGCCTACAAGAACTCGATCTCGATTGACCAAGTTTATGCCGAACAGATAGGGCAATTCACACGTCATTCCTCGTTAGTAATGTCGACCAACGGAGGGGTGGGCGGACCAAGAGGAGCCCAAACCCAGTCCTACAATCGGAGCGGGCGGCCCATCCCTGCCTTAAATCACCCAAAGCAAATTTTTGACATGCTCTTTGTCACAAGCGGCAAAGAAGCAGCGGAAAAATTGGCCCGAAGCAAAAGCGCCCTAGATCTTCTCATCGCCAACACTCACTCGTTGGGCCGCAAACTTTCTCGATATGATCAAGAAACTCTAGAACAGTATCTTGATGCCGTTCGTGATACTGAAGTGAAGTTGGAGAAGGCACGGCAGTGGATCGATAACCCAGTCCCCAAGGTGGACACCAGTAACCTCACTCTGGAAGCTGGGCCCAAGGAAGCGCAACTTTACTTCAAGACGATGTATGAGCTGATCTATCTCTCCTTCCTTAGTGATTCGACCCGCGTTGCGACCTTCCAACTTGGTCGCGAAAATGGGGGCGGACCTCACAATCTTCTATCAACAGCCGTTGGCTTAGGAAATGCCCATGCCCTAACGCACGAAGTCAAAAAACCCAAGGGCTGGGAGAATCTTGGAACCTACAACCGCTACCAAGCAGAAGAATTTGGTCGTTTCATCCAGAAGCTGAAGGACACGAAAGAGCCCAACGGGCAAGGAAACATCCTCGACAACACGTTTGCAATGCATGGATCCGCATCCAGCAGCTTCCATCTTTCCCGCAACTACCCTATCATATCTGCTGGTGGGAAGAATCTGGGCTTCGAGAATGGTCGCTATCTCAAATTCGGCAAAGGCAATGAGGACAACCAAGCCGGCGCCGGAATTGTGACCGACAGTGGATGGAGGGCTAAGGTGAAGGTTGAAGAGCTCCCACTCTCCAAACTCTTTATCACCATCTTGCAGAGACTCGGAGTAGAGGCGAATTCCTTTGCAGGAATTACCGGCACTCTAGAGCGAGTGTAAATCCGGAATCCATCCTCCACCTCAAAATTTTCGACTAAGCCAGCTTGTAATGGTCAGCCCATTCCTTTCGTGGAGCAGGGCCCGAAAGAAGCGTATTAGCCACCTTGTTACCGATAAACTTTTGGGTCTTACGATCAAATTTCAGATCAGTGTTAAGATATTCTGCAATCATACCTAGATTCAAGACTTGAGTTAGAGTTCCTGATACACTGAAGGGAGATTCAGTTTTACCCCGACCCATACACGCTTGGGTAAAGGACTCCATATGGTCGTTCCCGGGCCCCTTGTTGTTAAGAGCTTCCTTGAGATCATCATGCTTATTGGCTGAGATCAATTTGGACGACCCGCTATGGGAATTCCGATGAACAAGATAGTCTTCCTGTTCCCGATGAAGAAGAGTCCCAGCCCCGCCAAGCCCTGGAGCTTTCTTCCCTCCGAGATATTTTTCATCGATTGATGATGCGTGATCGCCTCCGGCTTTCCAAACAACATGTACTGCTGGCTTATTCTTACCACGAGACGGGAAGTCCAATTCAATATGCGAGCTTAGTGGAAAGCTGATCTTGTTATAGTCGCCGAGTGCCTTAGGCGAGATTTTAGTAGGCAGCCCAAGATCAAGATAGTGGTGGATAAAGTCGATGATGTGGCATCCCCAGTCTCCGAACATGCCGCCACCGTAAAGATGGAATCCACGCCAATCGAAGGGATGAAACATCGAGCTGAATTCCTTCATCTCCTGCGGCCCACACCAGAGATCCCACGACTTTAACGACTCAGGAATGGGCTGAGCTTCGGGATAACCCTTGATTCGTTTTTTCTTGTCCATGAACCAAAGCGAAGAACTTTTCCAAGCCTCAACCTTCACGACATCGTTAACCACTCCACCTGCAAGCATACGCTTAAATTGCTCCGATCCACCTGAGGTATGACCCTGATTTCCCATCTGGGTCACCACTTTGAATTTCTTCTCACCTCGCATGAGTATCGCTGCCTCCTCAAAGGTATGAGTCAGCGGCTTCTCCACATAGACGTGCTTACCCAATGACATCGCCTGAATGGCCGCAGTAAAGTGAGTATGATCGGGAGTTGCCACAGAGACCGCGTCAATATCTCCACTCATCTTGTCGAACATCTCACGGAAGTCGTGGAAAAGCTTAGCTTTCGGGTTCCCCTTGATGATTCCAGCCGCCCGATTGTGGTCAACATCACAAATCGCAACCGGGAGAGCGTTACCTTTCCGGCATATTCCTGAAACTACGCCAGATCCTCTTCCTCCTGCTCCAATACACCCTAAGTTGATCCGCTGACTTGGAGGGCGTTGCGGGTTATTCTGGGCCCTTGCGCTCGTGAGATAAGCAGGAATAAAAGTAAATCCAAATGCTGACGATGTCGCCTGGGTGAGGAATTTACGACGAGTGGACTTAGAATGTATTTGCTGGGTCTTCATAATATTTTTTGGGACTGTCTTAAAGGCGTTCTGGATCAAGGATGACATGCTTTACACCTTTACGATGGTATGTGTAGGTGATGTGAATCTTTCCATCTTGGGTCTGGATCACTGCGGGATATGAATACTCTACCGAGCGATCGGAATTTTCAGCCTGTGAGGTCTTTTCAAGAGTCACGACAGGCGACCACATCATACCTTCTTCAGAAATTGCAACATTAAGCATACGCCGACCAGGCACTGCAGACTTCCGCGTCGTATGATTGTAGACAATAAGATGTCTGCCATCAGCTAGAGTCAATGCGTCTGTCCCTGCATTCGGATTCGGCAAAGAACTCGCAACCATCGGTCTCCATGTTTTGCCGCCGTCTGAAGACCAGCTCTGGGTAACTACATTCTGGCGGCTTCGGCATAAGATCTGAAGGCCCCCATTTTTTGGAGTTAGAAGACTGGGCTGGATGGCATCGAACTCTACCCCATCGTTGATCGGCCCGATGACTTCCCATGTTTTTCCGAGATCACGAGTCATCTCAAAGTGCACTCGCCACTTGTCTCCCTTTTCGCTGCTGGAAGGGCAGAGAATCGATCCATCTTGAAGCTCAAGCGGTTTGTTTTTCACCGGGCCAAGGAGGTGCCCGATCAGCGGGTTCTCTCCAAGCTTAGTAGGCCACGACCAGGTTTTACCATGATCGGTCGAGGTCGTCATCATCCCCCACCAAGAACTAGGACTGGGGCCAACTTTATAGAAAAGGACAAGAGGACCATTCTCAGGCTGAAAAAGCACCGGATTCCAACAAGGATATCGTTTCGTGCTGCTTTGCACCCCGTTCACAACCTCCACAGGAACACTCCACTTTCCGTTTTTATATCGGGAGGCCCAAATCCCGACATCCCGATGGCCCTCATGAGTGCCCCCAAACCAAGCCGCCACCAACCCTCCACGTGTCTCGACGATTGTGGAAGCATGGCAGGACGAAGTTGGTCTTTTAGAGAGGGAAAAGATCTGACGCGCCTGCAATAACGGGCCCTTCCCCACCTTTGAAACAGGTGGAATCAATTCTTGGCAAATCGCCAGCGGGCAAAAAATGATCGCCAGGAAAAGAAAGAAAGTTGGTTGTGTCCACATACGTTTTTGGCAGCTTGCCTTTTTACATTCTGATCAACAAGTCAGAATCATGATCTCTGGATATAAGCTCATCAGGATTCTGATTCTCAACAAAATCCGTCGCTTTTTTCCAAACATAAAAGCATCACAAAGTGGATAGACACCCTTTCGCTTTCTAATCCAACTGTTTACCGGCAATCTCGCTGAAAAAGAGAAAATTTCCATCGCTTTCATTCACCCAAACAGTGTTTAGTCCCCGTGTTACCCATGCTCAGATTTTTCATCTTATCTCTATTTTTACTGCTTCAGATTGAGGGTTCTAAAAGGCCAAATGTTGTCCTCATTATCTGCGATGATCTCAACGATTACGTAGAAACGCTTGGGGGACATCCTCAGGCTAAAACACCCCATATGAGGCGTCTTATGGAGCGTGGAGTCTCGTTCACTCAAGCCCACTGCAACATTCCAATCTGCAACCCTTCAAGAGCTAGCTTTATCACGGGCTTATATCCCCATACCTCACAGCTCTTCGGCTTTGAAAAGTGGCGAGATAACGAGATCACCAAAAACTCCAGAACCTTAATGGACCACTTTCGGAAGAATGGCTACCACACCCTCGGAACTGGTAAGATCATGCACAATGGCGAACGCCAAGAGTGGGCTCACTATCAGAATGATGCAGACTACAGCCCCCTCGCTCACCGTGAGGGAAAAAACATAGCGCATCCTGATATCCCTGCCCCATTCCGAGACGAGTTCGAAGCCATCGATGGTTCATTTGGACCGCTGCGAAAAGTAAAGGCTCCCTTTTCTTGGAAATCCGGCAACTGGAAGCGCATGAAAGATTATCACTACGAATCAGAGGACGATCGTGATCTGACTGCCGATGAACTCAATGGAAAATGGGCTGTTGAAAATCTTAAAAAACTCGCCACCACGGATAAGCCCTTCCTGATGGGTGTAGGATTCATTCGTCCACACACTCCACTCATTGTTCCCAAAAAATATTTCGACCTCTTTCCGCTCGAATCAATCGAGCTTCCCGCCATAAAAAGAGGAGACGTCAAGGACACTTTTAAACAAACCGTCACTTCCCCGGAAGATGATCGAAGCGGTGATCGAGGATCAAAACTTTACGATACCCTTATTGCTTCTTACGGCGGAAAGCGCGAACTCGCTCTCAAGAAATTTATTCAAGCCTACCTCGCTTCAGTTGCCTCTGTCGATGACCTCATTGGCGATATTCTTGATACCATTGAAGACTCACCCCTCAACGATAATACAATCGTCATTTTAACCTCAGACCACGGATGGGGGATGGGTGAAAAAGATTACCTCTATAAAAACTCTCTCTGGCAAGAAAGCACACGAGTTCCTCTTGTTATAGCTGGTCCGAATTTAGCTCAGGCCAAAACGTGCCAAAAACCGGTCAGCCTCATCGACCTTTACCCCACCCTCATTGATCTTTGCGGACTCTCAAAAGAAACAAAAAAATCCGCGAAAGGTCGACCACTTGACGGATATTCACTCAAGCCGCTTTTGCTAAATCCAACTGGAAAATGGTCTGGGCCAGATGCCGTCCTCACGGCCATGTATAAATGGGCAAACTACTACGACCCCGCAAAGCAAAACTATGCTCTCCGCGATCAAAATTGGCGCTATATTCGATACGAAAATGGCAAAGAAGAGCTCTATCACGTCAAAAACGACCCCCATGAATGGCATAATCTCGCCCTTAAGCCCGATCACCAAGAAACTCTAAAAGCTTATCGAAAAACGTTGCTCGCAAAAATTCCTGCCTCCATCCCCCCGCCCAAGCCCACCAAGAAAGATGCCGAGATTTGGAAGGATCGTTATTTCAAAAAGCATCCAAGTGCTGATGCCGATCAAGATGGGAAACTCACTTGGCCCGAATTGCAGGCTCACAAAAAATCTCAACTTAAAAAGTAGCTTATCTATGAAGATCTTCTTCGCTTTCGTCTCTCTAACCCTGACAATTATGGGTAAAGATAAGCCCAACTTGATTGTCATCATGACAGACGACATGGGTTATGCTGACGTGGGATTTAATGGGTGCAAGGACATCCCTACGCCACACATCGACTCTATTGCCTCCAATGGGATCAGATTTACCTCAGGCTATGTTGCCTACTCGGTTTGTGGCCCGAGCCGGGCTGCCTTCATGACCGGCCGATACGGGCAGCGATTCGGCTTCGAGCGAAACCCACAATATCGGACTCAGGACGAAAATATGGGTCTTCCATCAAGCGAAGATACGATCGCCTCAGCCCTAGGAAAAGTGGGATACTATTCCGGGGTAATTGGGAAATGGCATCTTGGCGCGACAAAAAAACACCACCCCCTCAAGCGGGGTTTTCAAGAGTTCTATGGACACCTCGGAGGGGGGCATCAATACATGCCCGAGATGCTCAATATCGAAGACAGCTATGCAGCCAAGGATGAAGCCCAGAGCTACCGCACCTGGATTCTCAAAGGACACAAGCCAGTTCCCCCTCGCAAGTATCTTACCGATGACTTTTCCGACGAAGCGGTTAGCTTTGTCGAGCGTAACCATAACAAGCCCTTTTTCCTATTTCTCTCCTACAACGCGCCACACACCCCGCTCCAAGCACCGCAGAAGTATCTCGATCGCTTTCGTGATCTTAAAGATAAGAAACGCAAAACCTATGCCGCTATGGTCAGTGCTGTCGATGATGGCGTAGGGCGTGTTCTTGCCTCTTTAAAAAAGAAACAGATCAATCAAAACACGATCGTCTTTTTCCTTTCGGACAATGGAGGGCCCACCACCAAAAATGGCTCCAACAATGGTCCACTCCGAGGAAACAAAGGCGATGCTTGGGAAGGTGGTTGGCGGGTTCCTTTCGCGGTTCAATGGCCACTTGGATTTCCGAGAGGACAAAAATATGATCACCCCGTCATTTCACTCGATATCATGGCCACGATCGCAGCAAGTGCAGAAGCACCAATCTCAGCTGATCGACCGCTCGACGGCGTAAATCTTATCCCTTTCTTGACCGGAAAAAACGAGGGGCCTCCTCATCAAGGAATTTTTCTTCGTAAGTTTGACTCAGGGTCCACGGCCGTTCGCAGTGGTAACCACAAGCTGGTGACCTATCGAAAGAAAACCTTCTCCGGCCTCTATGACCTTCGCGACGATATCGGAGAGGCCAGAAACATACGCCTCGAATCCCCGGAAGAAGTCAACCGATTAGAAATGCTTTGGCAGGATTGGAACAAATCTAATATCGACCCAATCTTTAAAGGCCTTATCCACACTCCCGCTTGGCTAAAGAAGCGGAGTCAAGCCACTCGTAAAAAATCCAAAACAGGTAATAAGTAAGACGATTTTTCTTATGAAGATGAAAATTCTTACTATTCTTTTCGCTCTCTTTTCCAATTCATTTGGCAATGAGAAAAAGCAACAGCCTCACTTTTTTTGAAGATTTAGCGGCTGCGGACTTCGCAAATACGCAAAGAAATCACTGATCTCCTGCTCACTGAGGCCATTTAAGAGCCCGGGTGGCATCAAGCTTGTTCTTGTTGGCTCCAAAGATAGCACCTGATCCGTAGTAACCGTCAAGGGAGCTCCGCCCGCAGGCTGTATGACGACAACACGTTTATTTTTTGTCTTAAGAAAACCAATTAAGTTACGGCCATCCGCAACCTTCAGAATATAGTTTTCAAAACCTTCCCGGATTTCCCGGCTTGGTTCCAAAATTGAGGGGAGCAGAGTTTTAAGATCCTCCCGCTGATATGAAGTAAGAGAGGGCCCTATGTCTCCGCCATCTGCATGAAGAACATGACAAACCGCACAACGAGTTGTAAAAATAGCATAGCCGTTTTGAAGGTTCGGCTTTATCGATTTTCCTAGAATGGTTTGAACTTTTTGACTTTCAACCTCGGAAGCCTTCACTGGCTCTGCGGCTTTTGGAAAGAGCATCTCTAATTTTCGAAGATGCCCGGGATGAGCTCTCGATACGATCTGTTTTCGCACACCCGGTGTTAACAACTCTTTAAAGGCCCTATCCTTTGCAGCTGCATCAAGCCATTTGCTGACCCAAGATACTCGAGAAAGTAGTAAGATTTCAGCAGCCTGAACTTCCTCTGATCGGAGAGTTGGCAAGCGCTTCAAAACTGCCTTCGCAATTTTGGGGGATTCGATGCCCTGGAGGCTTGCAAAAATTTGGATGAGAATCCCAGCATCTTTAACATCCAATAGGCCTAACAACTTAGATGTCGCGTCGGGGTGAGGGTTTTCACCAAAGTATTCAATAAGCCTAAGAAGCGTTTCACGGTTTCTTTTGAAATCATCCAATTGCCTAAGCGCCTCATTTAGAACGGACCGATTATGGGGGAACAAGCGTAATTCGAGATGTAGGGGCAGGTCAGCCCTTCCAGCTAAAGCTAAAATCATCTCTTCCGGAATTGTCGCAAATGAGCGCCCCTTGAAAGCTTCATCAAAATGAAACCAAAGCTCTCGCTGCTCATCTTTAGTGAATTCACCGATCGAGGAAAGCATCTCGCCAGAAAGTTTCAAATTATCCAGATTCCCGCTGGTAGCAAGCCATCGGTTGAGCCGAACAAAAACCTTGGGCGCCATCACTTCCTTGCGCAAAACGAGTGCCACACATTCCCTCGGAAATTTATCACAGTGTGGCTCAATTGCCCACCAAGTCAGAAGTGAAAGCTGCGCGTTGTTTCGAATGATTTTATTACCAAGAATTGGACGTAAAACAGCCAAAGCCTCTTGCATCGGAAGACGGGCTGCCGAAGAGGCAGCTTGCGCTAGCACTTCAAGATCTTCCTCAGCCACCAAGACCTCACTCACTTCGGTAAGATGAGCGGGAGTCAAATCACCATTGTCAACCGCGAGTCGAATAGCCCAACGGCGAACGTGGGGGTTAGCACTTCTCACCGCTTTCCGAAAAACCTGAATCGCCAAATCATCTATCAAGCTCCGGCACCAGAGACCCTCAAGGGCAAGTTGTCCTTTCTCATCATTAATCCAGTTCTCTAATGTAGGCAGTGCATTCTTTCGATCTTTGTGTTGCCAAAGCGCTCGGCGGGCCTCTTCCCGCCACCATCGATTAGAACTCTTCAAGTGCTCTAGCAACTCCAAGACAGTGAGCTTTGACAAATCAAATTGCTTCAGCACCCTACCTTCCCGTACCCGGATCCGAAAGAGTCGTCCATCATTGGCATGCAATTGCCCTTCTGAATGCTTGAGGTGATTACACTGTTCATCATACCAATCGCAAACGTAGAGAGCTCCATCCGGACCTGCATCCACGTAGACCGGACAAAACCACTTGTCATTTTTCCGAACATCCACGATCCCATTTGGGGCCACCGAAAAATTAAGCCCCTTCAACTTCGGGCGGTATGACCCAACCCCCAGCGTCAGAGGATTTGCAAAAACCATTGCGCCATTGAAGCGGGCCGGAAGCTCTCCTCCCTCATACATCATAATCGAATTTGTCACTCGGGCATATTTCTGATGAAGGATCCCAGGAAGATACCCATAAGTATGCGGATTAGAAAGCTCGCCATGCTTTCCAAAAGTCTTCTGATAATAGGCCCCTTGGTGGTAATAGAATGCCACATGGGCGGTATTACTTCCGGAGTAGAGACGACCTACCGAATCAAATTCGCAACTTAAATTATTTCCACCGCCCTCAGCAAAGATCTCAAAAACCCTTCTCTTCGGATGATATCGCCAGACCAACTGGCCGGCTCGCACTACTGGGGGAACATTCTTTCCCTCCACTGTGACTCGCAACGAGGTCGTAGAACCGTTGGCACCATAAAGCCAACCATCGGGCCCCCAAGTCAGCGAATTCGCGAGTGAATGTGAGTCTTCAATTCCGAAGCCACGGAGATGAACCTGCGGTGGCCCATCTGGTTTATCGTCACGATCCTTATCCTCATAAAATAAAAGATACGGTGGTTGGAGAACCCAAAGACCGCCGTGGCCATGCGCAAAACTTGTGCAGAAATTCAGCCCCTCCAAAAATGGAGAGACCTTGTCGAAAGACCCATCGCCATTGGTATCCTCATGGATACTTATGAGATCTTTCCCCGGCACATATTCGGGATGACCGGGAGGGCTTGGAAGCTTATCGTATTCGCTCCGCCAAAAACGATCCTTTCCAACCACCTTCGATCCAGCAGGAAAAGGATACTGACGATACTGCGCCACCCACATTCTTCCTCGATGATCAAAATTTAGGAAGATCGGCTGCTCAACCACTGGGTGGGATGCCACTAAATCAATCGTAAGATCATCGCCAGATAGCCAAGAAGACTCCTCAGCAAGCAAGGTAGAAATGAGGAAAATAGCAAAGAGGCTGGTCGTTTTTATCATCGTATTTGAGCGCTGTATTCCATCAAGCCATAGTCACAAACTATCGATCGAAGCACGCGTCGTTGATACGTCAATTCAACTACCAAATCTATCGAGGAAGATAGAGTATACCTGCAATCAAAGTTACTACCAGATCAGCATGTCCCTTATGGCCAAATTAGGGACTATTATTTTGATGTCTTCATTTCTCTGAAAATGGAGGCGGTGTGATCTTTTTAATCATGAGCCATTCATCTAGACTAACCGGTCGATAGCCTCTGGGAAATTCGTGCCACCCAAATCCCCAACGCCACGGGGTTGGTAGCCACGGCGTTCCCCCCAACCTTACTCCCATATAAGCAAATTGAGCGATCACTGGCTTGCCTTTGCTTCGAATCCCATCTCTTAGTTTCCGATCCGCATCCCTCCGCTCTTTCCAGGTTCCACCCTTCCAGTAGGCATAATCATGAACCACGCAATCGTCACGCCAGAGAACCGGTTCGCTGGAAGTTCCATCAGGAAAAGAACTGCATCCATCCGACTCAAATGAATGTAATTGGGGTTTGGCCCTAGTTCCGCAACCGGTAAGACAAACGAATAACATCAAAAGTGGACCTATTACCATGGGTATCCCAATCAGTCGAATTTTCATCTTCTCATCACCTCCTAGACACAATTGAAATCAGAAATGGCTGGAGGCTAAAGCCTATTATTTCCTCGCAATACTCCCCTAGAACGATTCGTATCTTAAAAGTAGCTTTATGAAATTACTTTCAATTTTTCTCATCCTCCCATTTTGGAGTGCACACGCCGAGCTTCTGACGCTGCCACTCTGGACCGGCGAAGTCCCCGGCGAACAAGACCAAAAAGTGGGGGAAGAAAAAGTCGAGGATCGCAACAATGACGGCATCACCCGTACTTCAAATGTCAGTAAGCCCACCATCACACTCTACCCAGCTCCCGAAGAGAAGGCCACGGGAGCTGCCGTCATTGTAGCCCCAGGAGGAGGCTATGGCATTCTCGCCTCTAAACACGAAGGAATTGACGTTTGCACTTGGCTCAATGAGATCGGCGTCACCGCGGTCCTGCTCAAGTATCGCGTTCCTCGTCGCAAGAATCTCGAAAAACACCATGCTCCCATGCAGGACGCCCAACGCGCCGTAAGCCTTGTTCGCTCAAAGGCTTCCGAATGGAAAATCGACCCTAAGCGTATTGGCCTGCTTGGCTTCTCCGCCGGAGGTCACCTCACCGCCACTGTTCTGACCTCGGATGGCTCTGTGAGTTTCCCGAAGGAAGAGATCGACAAACACTCTCCTATTCCAGATTTCGGCCTCCTCATCTATCCCGCTTATCTCAAAAGCGAAGAAGACCCTAACAAGTTGGTTCCCGAAGTCTCCGTCGATAAAAACACCCCTCCATCTTTCGTTGTTATCGCACATGGTGATTCACGCTTCGTTGAAGGAGCTGCTCTTTACTACCTCGCCATGCATCGAGCCAAGCGTGATTGTGAACTCCACATTTACGGGAAAGGCGGCCACGGATACGGGATGAAGAAAATCCCACAACGAGTTGGCGAATGGACGACCCAAGCCGGCGGGTGGATGAGGGAAATGGGATACCTAGATTAATGCGTGATCGCAAGAAATGGGATGCTGAATTCCCATTCATGAATCGCCCGGTTCCAGCGCAACTCCTGCATCGCCTGTCTCTACAACTGCTGTAAAAGCGGTTTCGAAAGTGAATATGGTGACGCCTTAAGATCTTTTACCCTGAGTCTTTTAGATCGCCGCAAATCTATCTCTTTTTCCTCCGCTCCTAGATTGAAAAGAAGACAGAGCAAACCGCTTGGTAAATCCGACAAAAAAGAAACAGGATTGCATAGTAGAAGATTATAATAAATGCAACTTGATGCAACGCCCAAGGTGGGTAGGGCTTTCCAAATGAAAGGTTACCATTCCCCCTCAGGTATCATTTTAGGTGAAAATCACTCTCTTTTTGTCTCTCGTCGCGACCGCCTTTCTTCAGGGCAAATCCTACGTTCTCATTCTCGTTGACGACCTCGGCTACATGGATATCGGAGCCTATAATCCCAAAAGCTTTTACGAGACTCCCAACATCGATCGTCTTGCTAAATCAGGTCTAAAATTTACCGACGGCTACGCCGCAAACCCGGTCTGCTCACCCACCCGCTTTGGGATCCAAACCGGCCGCTACCCCACCCGCAAGGATTGCACCAATTTCTTCAGTGGTCGACGTGGTGGAAAATTCGCGTGTGCGCCACTTCACGATCGCCTCGACCACGATGAAACAACTCTTGCCGAAGCGCTCAAGACAAGAGGTTACTCCACCTTCTTCGCCGGGAAATGGCACCTTGGTCCGACCGAAGAATTCTGGCCGACCAAGCACGGGTATGATGTCAATGCGGGAGGCTTCAAAGCAGGTGGCCCATATGGTGGAAAGAAATACTTTTCTCCCTATGGTAATCCCCGTCTGAGCGACGGTCCCGACGGAGAGCACCTCCCTGACCGTCTTGCCACCGACACCTGCAAGTTCATGGAGGACAACAAGGAAAAGCCTTTCTTTGCCATGCTCTCCTTTTACTCGGTGCACACCCCACTCATCGGGCGCCCTGATCTTGTCACAAAATACAAAAAAAAGGCTGAGAAAATCAACGGTCAAGAGTTTGGGGACGAAGAACAAATCTTTGGCACGCGACCCCGTAAGGTTAGGATTCTCCAAAAGCATGCCGTTTATGCCGCGATGGTTGAAGCCATGGACCAAGCGGTCGGCAAAGTCATGAGAAAAGTCAATGATCTTGGTCTCGAAGACGAGGTCGTCATTTGCTTCACCTCAGATAACGGAGGACTATCAACCTCAGAAGGATCCCCGACTTCGAATCTCCCACTGCGTGGCGGCAAGGGGTGGATCTATGAAGGGGGCATTCGCGAACCTTTTATTGTGAAGTGGCCGGGAGTCACCAAACCCGACTCGACCTCTTCGGTTCCCGTGATGAGCACCGACTTCTTTCCAACCTTTGTGAAAGCAGCCGGTGGCGAGAGTAAAACTGCCCTAGATGGCGTCGACCTCCTTCCCCTTCTCAAAGGGGGAAACCTCAAGCGTGAAGCCCTTTACTGGCACTATCCCCACTACAGTAATCAAGGCGGCTTCCCCTCGGGCGCTATTCGCATGGGCGACTGGAAACTAGTCGAACGCTATGAGGACGGCCGAGTTCATCTCTACAACCTCAAACACGATCTCGGTGAGAAAAATGACGTGAAAGACCAGCAAGGGGAAAGAGTAGCGAAAATGCGGACAAAACTTCACGCTTGGTATCAGGATGTAGATGCCAAGTTCCTTCAAAAGAAAAAGGGTCAAAAGGAAGAGCCCTGGCGACCGTAAATTTGGAGGTTAGAGGTTAGAAAGGCTGGCACCTACTTCCCACCAATCACCCGTCCTCGAATCTCCGGGATCACAGACCCTTCGGGCTCACGTTTGAGTCCCAATTCTTTGGGACTTTTCCCAACCCACTGGGTTACCCTTTTCTCAACAATAATTTTCCGCTTTTTCGGATCGAAAGTTAAAGTTGTAAAGAGAGCTTCTCGATAGGGACTGGTGTATTTTAAAGCCGAGTGTTTGGCATGCACTTCACGAGGGTAGCTTTCATGGGCATACTTTGACCCCAACCAGTGATACGATGCTGAATTAATGTGGAGATATTGAACTCCACCAATTTCGGTAAGTAAATCGATGTGAGTATGACCATTCATGGCCATGACCACCTTGCCAGAATGCTTTGACAGAATTTTTTGAACCTCCTCTGCGTTATCGATCGCATAGGGCCCTGCAATCGGTTGATGGGAAATGACAACCACTGGGCCTTCAACACTATCTAGCGTATTTTCTAGCCAAGCCACCTGGGCCTTTCCGATAAATTGGGGATAACCTCCTTTATGATTCTTTGAACCTTTCTCGTTGGCGTTCAGAACAACGAGATGAAGCCCATCAACGACATGATGATAGTAGGGGCCCTTCATTCCCCAAGAATCGAGAACTTGTTCTGTTGAGAGACCACCATCTGTATCGTGGTTCCCAATGACATGGAGGGTGGTTTCATGAGCCTTATTAAAGCGATCGACAATTTTCTGATTACTTTCTTCCGCAAAGGCAAAATCTCCCATCTGAATAAGAGCATCCGGTTTCATTTTAGTCATTTCATCTAGGAAAGAATCGAGCCGCTCTGAACCATCGGGAATAAGATCAACATGTAAATCTGCAATCACTCCCAACCGGATTGGCCTGGAGAGAACATTGAGCGCACTAAGTGATACCGCAGGAAGAGAGCAGCCCGCACTTCCAATCGCTAATGTTTTAGAAAAATTTCGGCGGTTCATCGTTACTTGCAAATCACTTTCTCAAACAATCTTTACTTCACAGAGGACGAAACAATTTCCCCGTCAATGATAACATGGGTAGTGTGGGTAGTCGTTTCAAGAGGATCTCCATCGAAAAGCGCGAGGTCGGCATGCTTCCCTTTTTCAAGAGATCCGATCTTCTTATCCAAGCCCAAAATCTCAGCTGGCTGGATCGTACAGGCGGCAAGCGCCACCTCCTGGGGGAGACCGTATGCGGCAGCCATCGCAGCCTCAAAATGAACCACCCGGGTTTTAGGAACATAAGTCTCGTAACCGGACTGGAAGGCGAAGGGGATATCAGCTTTGTGAAGCTTCGCTGCGAGAGTGAAAGTCATATTTTCAAGATCACCATAGGGGCGCCCCATCGTGGGGTGAACTATGACCGGAACTCCGGCGGCTTTAATTTCTTCGAGAAGCAGATAAGCCTCGGCGGCACCATCGAGAACCAGGTTAAAGCCGAATTCCTCCTGCAAGCGAAGAGCTGCTGCAATATCTTGGTGGCGCTGAGCATTAATGAGAAGCGGGGTCTTTTTGTTGAGGATATCAACGAGGATATCAAGTCGGAGGTTAGGGGCCGGGGCATCCTTCTCTTTATCGGCTTTTGCTTCTTCCATCTTGAGACGGTGAGACTGACCTTTCATGAGCTCCGCACGCAGCATCGCAATCGCCTTAGATCGAGTTCCGGGAGAATTACTGAGCGCCTTGGAGCCTAAGGTGGAAGCAACCGCCGAAGTAGGAACGAGAGTGTCCTTAACAGAAGTGATCGAGGGCACATTGGTCTTCACCACCATGAGCTGACCTGACATTAGGGCGCCCGGAGCATGGCCAGTATGAACGGTAGTGACGCCCAGATCACGAAGCCATTTCACGAGGGGATCACGACCATTGTAGGCATCGACTGCACGGAGTTCCGGCTGAATGGGCGATGACTTTTCCAGTTGCTCCTGATCGTGCTTGGGTGAATTAAGAATTCCGGACAAGCCGACAGTTGAATGGGCATCAATAATCCCCGGCATGACAACCTTAGCTGTGAGAGTTTGATAGCCTGCCGGGATCTTGATTTTGGAAGCAGGACCAACCGCGCGAATTTTCCCGTTTTCCCCACAGAGGACGATCCCATTTTTGATCGGCTTTAAATCACCAGTCATGGTGAAGAGAAGGTCTGCTTTGACTGCAAGCTGACCATGAGCAACTGCAACAAAAGCGAGAGTAAGAATTACTTTAAACATTGTATGATTTGGTGAAATTTAGCGATAAAAGCAACAGCCGGAAGCTTCTCGATTATGCCCAGCACCATAACCACCTTCGGCAAAAAGGCGGTCGGTTGGATTTTCGAGATCAAAGACCTTCTCACCTTCGATATGAGTTTCAAGAACGCGAGTGTAGATTGAAAAAGGATCTCCTGAGAGCATGACGAAGTCCGCCTGCTTTCCCGGATCGAGGGAGCCAATCGAATCATCAAGATCAAGCATTTTAGCCCCAGCAAGCGTGAGACCTTCGAGAGCCTTTTGGCGACTCATTCCCGCCCTCACTCCGACGGCGGCATTGCGAAGAAACCAACGAGAATCGTTGATAGGATCATCCGTATGGAAAGCAGTCACTACTCCCCGTTTGGAAAGCTCGGCGCCGTTTTTCCACTCGAAATCGCGCGCCTCTAATTTCCCCCCGGGTGAATCAAGGAAGATAATGGAGCAAGGCACATCTGCTTCGGCAATCTCATCAGCCACCTTCCACGCTTCTGAGACATGGTGCAGGACGACTTTGAAGCCGAATTCCTCCTTGAGCCGAAGGACCGTGAGAATGTCATCGTGACGATGGGTATGATGATGGACAGTTCGCTTCCCCTCAAGAATGTCAGCCAGAGTCTCGAGAGCGAGGTCGCGCTCGAAGGCTTCCTCTGGCTTCTCCTCCTGATGCTTCTTACGCTTCTTAAGATAAGCTTGGGCATCAATGAATTTTTGACGAACAAGAGCCGCAGACTTACCACGAGTTCCCGGAAAGGGACCACTATCGCGAATCGAATTGGTTCCATTCGCCATCTTAACTCCGTAAGCGAGGGATCCATCAGAGAGCTTGATCGTGAGATCATCAACGATGTTTCCTTTCCGAAGTTTCAGGTAAATCGTTTGACCGGAGAGCAAGTGTCCGGAGCCGGACATGAGATTGGCCGTAGTGATGCCTCCGGCACGAGCCTTATTGATAGAAGTATTACGGACATCAATAGAATCAAGGACACGGACCTCGGGCTGGATCGGTGACGAAGAATCGGCCCCAGCCACCGAGCCAATATGAGAATGGGTGCAAATTAGACCGGGAATGATGGTCTTGGCGAAAGCATTGATCACCTCGGCTTCAACCGGAATCTTTACATCCTCCGAAGTTCCAACCGCCAGAATCGTATCACCTTTAACGAGCAAAGTTCCCTTCTCAATCTTTGGAGATGAAACCGGATAAATGGTGGCATTGATGTAGGCTAGAACCTTAACTTCAGATTCGCGTGATTCCTGAGCAGAAGAAAAGAAAAAGGGCAATAAAGGGAATGGAGCCATAGCAATGGCAATGAGCTTGCGGGAACGCATGATGGGATAAAGTAGCAGAGCCGACCCATCAGGGAAAAGCGTGGAATCCGGGATTGCTCTCTCGCAGAATCGGTTTTTTGCCTCCAGACTTACGTCAGCATGAAAGGTATTCAGTTTATTAGGAATAGCAGCGAGGAAGGAGCAGCCACAGACATCGAACTTCCACGGCCTAAGGCTATCGGTCGCGACCTACTCGTTCAAATCGAAGCGATTGCTATGAACCCTGTTGATTACAAGGTTCGTCCAGCTGAAAACGAACCCCCAAAGGTGCTTGGCTTCGATGCAGCCGGAACGGTTGTCGAAACCGGTGATGCCGTCACTCTTTTTCAAAAGGGCGATCTAGTTTACTATGCCGGAGATATAACGAGAGCCGGCACCAATGCCGAATTTCAGCTGGTCGATGAACGTATTGTCGCAAAGCGCCCGACCTCACTAGATGCCGCAAGCAGTGCCTCCCTTCCCCTCACTTCGCTTACCGCTTGGGAGGCCCTCTTTGATCAGCTTGGCATCAACCCAGATAACCCGAGTGACAATAGCCATAAGAGCCTTTTGATCATCGGAGGCGCTGGAGGAGTGGGTTCTATTGCCATCCAACTCGCCAAGCTCGCGGGGCTCAACGTGGTGGCCACAGCCTCACGAAAGGAAAGCTCCGATTGGTGCCACAATCTTGGTGCAGATCACATTATCAATCACCACAAAGATTTACCGCCCCAACTGAAAAGCCTAGGCTTTGAAAACGTCGATTATATCGCGAACTTCAATGAGATCGATGGCGTTTGGGAAGCAATGGCCGACATGATTGCTCCCCAGGGAGGGATCGTTCTCATCACCGGGCATCAAACTCAACTCGACTTTGGTGGCGCTTTGAAACTCAAGAGCGCCAAAATCTGTTGGGAATTCATGTTCACCCGCTCAATGTTCCAGACCGATGATATGATCACGCAGCATCATATTCTTGAGACTGTCGCCGCATTAGTAGACCGCGGGAAACTGATCGCGACCGCCAACAGTTCCATGACCCCCATCAACGCCAAAAACATTCTCGAAGGTCACCGCCGGCTTGAATCCGGAGCGACCATTGGGAAACTCGTCCTCTCCGGATGGGAGTAACCAACAACACAGCATCACTTCGTTTCAAAAATTCAAATGAAGTTTGGTTGTGCTTTCTGTTGAAAACCACGATCCTCACTCTCTATGATTCGATCATTACTTCTCGCATCAGTCGCCCTAATTCTTTCCGAGAGCCCTGCTCATTCAGAAGAACCAAATCAAGCCATGGTCGGTCCGAAAAATGGCTCCTTGGTCATCATGGGAGGAGGGGGAAAAGACAGGACCTTTCCCCAAGTCTTCGCCCACTTCATCAAGCTGGCCGGAGGGAAGGATGCGAGGATCGTTATCGTTCCAACCGCCGCATCCAGTTCACCTGATCACAACTACCAACACTCTTGGTCGCTCGATCTTGCCAAATCAATGGGAGTGAAGAAGGCCACTCTTCTGCACTCTCACGATCGTAAGACTGCCGACACCGAAGCTTTCGTCGAGCCACTAAAAACCGCCACCGGCGTCTGGTTTGGAGGAGGACGCCAATGGAGACTAACCAAAGCTTATGGTGGGACTCTTACTGAGAAGGAATTCCACAAAGTGCTCGAACGTGGTGGAGCCATTGGAGGCTCATCAGCTGGAGCTAGCATTCAAGGATCCTTCCTCGCACGCGGTGATACCAGTGGCAACACCATCATGGTTGGTGATGTTCAGCAGGGATTCGGCTTTATGCGAAACACTGCCATTGATCAGCACCTCATTGCACGCGGACGGCAGAAAGATCTTCTGAAGGTTCTAGAGGATCCCCGGAAGAAGATGCGGAAAGAATTCAACCGCGCCGAAATTCTCGGTATCGGAATCGACGAAGACGTAGCAATCGTAGTAAAAGGGGATCAATTCAGTATCATCGGTAAGGACCAAGGCGTAGTACTGGTTTACGATCCTAAATCTTGGAAAAAGGAGACACCCGATGCCCAAAAGTGGGTAACTTTAAAAAAAGGAGACCAATATGATCTCGCTCAAAGATCAATCATTCCAGATCCAGCCACAAAAAAATAATCCGGCTTTCATGCGAGACTTCATCGATTGCCTTCAGTAACCTTACGCTATGAATTTCCACCCTTCTCGACGCGACATCATCCAGACAAGTGCAGCCGCCGGCGCTCTCGGTTTCCTTTCTAAAATTCCCTTACTTGGTAAAGAGGACGTCAACGTCAACCCTAGCCAGGTTCAGTTTCGCCCGGAGATTGAACCCCTTGTCAGACTTCTTGAAGAGACACCCCGAGAAAAACTCCTCGAAGAAGTCGCTTCACAAATCAAGAAGGGCACGACTTACCGAGAAATCCTTAGCTCGCTTCTACTCGCCGGCGTTCGTAATATCCAACCCCGTCCGGTTGGCTTTAAATTCCATGCTGTTTTAGTCGTCAACTCTGCCCACCTCGCGAGCTTACGCTCCCCCGACCCAGATCGCTGGCTCCCCATCTTCTGGGCGCTCGATTATTTTAAATCCTCGCAAGCACGCGACATCGAAGAGGGCGATTGGACAATGTCAGCCGTAAAAGAGGTCGCAGTTCCTTCGGCGAGCAAAGCTCGCGCCTTGTTCCGAGAAGGATTGAATCAGTGGGATGAAGAAAAAGTCGATGCCGCAACTGCTGGACTGGCACGGACAGCAGGAGCACAGGAAACCTTCGATCTTTTCGCACGCTTTGGAGCCCGCGACTTTCGCGATATTGGGCACAAGGCAATCTACGTGGCCAACAGCTGGCGCACCTTACAGACAGTTGGCTGGAAGCACTCGGAGCCCGTCCTTCGCTCACTGGGATACGCTCTTCTCCAACACAACGGCAATAATCCCGCAGAGAGTGATCACGAGGCCGATCGCCCGGGGCGTCTTAATGAGAAGCTGATCCACGAAATTCGCGGGGACTGGCAACGGGGAGAATTAAAGAAAGATGCTACCAGCGAAATGCTGAATGTGCTGCGAGGCGGAACCTGGGAGGCCGCAAGTCGCAAAGTCGTGGAATTACTCAACAAGGGGTCATCGCCCCAGTCCATTTGGGACGGACTTTTCCAACACGCTTCCGAAATGCTCATGAGACTCCCGGGAATCATTTCCCTCCATGCAAGCACCACTACAAACGCGCTCCATTACGCCCATCAACACACTGCGAATGATGAAACTAGACGTTTTCTACTTCTCCAAAATGCCGCATTCTTAACCATGTTCCGAGACCGAGGCGGAATCAAAGACGGGATCGCAGTCGACCAGTTTGAGCCAGCCGACGGCACTCCTAGTATTGATGAAATCTTCACCGACATTACCGACAAAAAAGAGCGCGCGGCACGTAAAGCCCTCGCTTACCTCAAATCAGCCAAAGATCCAAAACACTTCATGCGCGAAGCCCAACGGTTGATCTATCTTAAGGGAACTGGATCTCACGATTACAAATTCAGTTCCGCCATCCTTGAAGATTACCACCACATCTCGCCAAAGATGCGCGACCGCTTTCTCGCCGCCAGCGTCTTTTGGCTTCAGGGTTCGGGTAAAAAAGACACCGATCTCGTGGCTCGAACCCGTGCAGCAATGAGCTGAAGTTTTCTTACAACCTTTGTTAATTACTCGGGTTTCTCTTCTTGTGAAATCCTTTGCCTTTATTGCCTTTTTTCTCTCAACACTTAGCCAAATCTCAGAAGCGCAACGCCGGGGAGGTGGAGGCCGCTTCGCCGAGATGGAAAAAAAGGCGATCGCCGAACCCTTCAAGGGGATCACGGCCGATGGCAAAGTTGAGAAAAAACTCTTCAAAATTAAATCGACTGGGGTCAAAACCTCCGCCGTTAAAGAAGCCGCGCAGGCCTTTCTCAAGGGGCTGACTGCCGATCAAAGGGCTAAGACTAGATTTCCCGTCGATGATAACGAGTGGCGTCGTTGGGCAAACCAACACAGCCTTCCTCGACAGGGCGTCTCTTTTGAGGAAATGAACGAGGCTCAACGTAACCTCGCTTTCAAAATGATCGGAGCTGGCCTCAGCGCAAAAGGTCTCAAAACGACCCAGGACATCATGAAGCTCAATCACACAATTGCTGAACTCAGCGGGCGCGAGGGTGCATATGGTTACGGCCGCTGGGCCTACTTCATAACCATTATGGGTGACCCCTCAGATACCAAGCCATGGGGGTTCCAGTTCGATGGGCACCACTGCATCATAAACTATTTCATCCTAAAAGATCAGGTTGTCATGACCCCTCTCTTCCTTGGCTCCGAGCCGGTTTGGGCTGAAAAGGGGAAATACAAGGGCACGATCGTCCTTCAAGAAGAGCAAAATCAGGCTCTTGCCTTAATCCGTAGCCTGAACGAGCAACAGAAAAAGAAAGCTGTTCTCAAAAGTGAAAAAGACGGAACCAACACCAACACCGAAGCCTTTCATGACAACGCAATTATCCCTTATCAGGGAATCCCCATCTCTGAACTCACACCAGATCAAAAGGCCGTATTCCTGAAGCTCACTGGCCTCTGGATCGGGAATCTTAAAGAGGGCCACGCCAAGGTGAAGATGGAGGAAATCGAAAAACACCTCGATCGCACTCGCTTTGCATGGATTGGTAAGATGGATGAAGACTCAGTCTTCTATTATCGCATTCACAGCCCGGTCGTGCTCATCGAATTTGATCACCAACGCCCCATCGCGCTGGGTCGCAGTCGCACTGCAACCCGCCAACACATTCACGCCACCGTGCGCACCCCCAACGGGAATGACTATGGCAAAGACCTCCTAAAACAACACCTAAAGGACCACCATCATTCAGAGAAATGAAGGCAGGGGCGATTGCGAATAGCGTATTATGATCTCGAAGGGTCTATGGTGATCTGGAATTTCTTCAAAAACTATTCTCAGAACTAAAGCCGCTTAAGATAAGCCACACTTTCCTTAATACTCGCAATTGGATCAGGCGATTGGTCCTGCTCCACATGACAATGGACAACCCCAGCAGCCTTGGCGGTCTCAATGATCGGCTCCATAGAAATCATACCATTCCCCAACTCCTTAAATGCGTCCTTAGGAAGCCCACCATATATTGGAAGCTTCAACCCTTTCTTGATATCCTTAAGATGAAGTTGTGAGATACGGCCACTCAATCCCTTGATCAGACTTACCGGGTCAAGGTCTGCTGCCCTCACCCAAAAAACATCGACCTCAAACATCATTTCGTCGCCGAACTCCTGCACAAAGATGTCGTAACCAGTCGACTCTTCCATCGGCTGAAATTCGAAGGAATGATTATGATACGCAAGTTGGATTTCGGCCTTCTTCGCAATCACCGCCGCTTTATTGAGATTCCCTGCTACTCGCTTGTAATCATCAAGGCTCTTTCGATCTTTATCGTGAAGGTAGGGAACTACCAGATGTGAAAGCCCCGCGTCTTTTGCCTTCTCAATAATTTTTCTGAAATCGGAGAAACCATCATCGGTCGGATTCACAGCAGCCTCCCAATCAAAGTGGATGGAATGAACATCGAGCCCCAAATCCTTCGCAACATTAACCATCTCCTGCCCGCCAGGAAATCCAAATGGCTCCACCTGCTGGTAGCCTGCATCGGCTACTGCCTTCAAGGTCCCTTTCAAATTGGCTTTGAGCTGATCCCGCAAGGTGTAAATCTGCAGACCAATATTTTTGCGATAAATATTGTCGTCAGCCAGCGCTAGCAAGCTCTGAGTGGATCCCGTCATAACGGAAGCGAAAGCGGAGGAGCGAAGAAAGTTTCTACGTTTCATTCCGGCGACGAAACCATAATCCCCGCTCTTGATCCACCCTTAACATTCAAGAGCCTTTGATATCCAGACCCACATTGCCCTGGCAACTTTTTTGCGCCTTATCCACGCCGAGTCATTATTGCCTTCCTCAGTTTAGCGGACCGACTCCTCCAACTGCTCAAGCCGACTTTCGATTTGTTTCATGCTTTCGCGAATCGCCCTGATGGCCTCAAGCGTCTCCTTCTTAGACGGAGAGCGTTTCGCACTACCTTTAGGCGATTTCTCCATCATCTTAATTTCAAGAAGCTCGACAATCTCATCTGCCGGAATGGCATAAGTCTTCGTGCGGCCGGCGCGGGAAACATTTACGCCGACGCACTTGCCATTGAGATTAAAAAGCGGGCCGCCACACAGCTCAGGAGGGAGAGGAATGTCATGCTGGATGACATCGGGATACCCACCAGTTTTTTCGGAAAGGCGACCAAGCGAGAGTTTCATACGAGGGTCATTTTGGACATTGTCTCGCATTTTTCGCTCCTTCAAAGTCACCTTCAATTCCCCCGGCTCACCCTCGCGGAGATAACCAACGCGGACTTCCTCACCAGCTTTGCGCCCACGAATTAACCCACCAAACGAAATGGGATCTTCAACCTTTTCATCGTCCAAGCTCGTAATGACATCGTTCTCTTTGAGTCCGGCCTGTTCAGCTGCTCCGCCAGAAACAAGTCGTGCGACCAATACGCCACCCTCGCCCTCAGCAGCTTGGATCCCAATAAACCCCACCTTCGACATAGCGCGGCCAGGAACGCTGAGAAGTCCAATCCCAAGCGGTTCACTCTCTACTCCGCTCGCTGTCAGAATAGAGCCAAGTGCAGGCTCTTCGATTTGAAAGCGAACCGAACGGAGATTTTTGGCATCAATCTTCAGCAGAGCCAGATCACGCTGTGGAAAGCGCTTTAAAACCCTAGCTTCATACTCTTGCCCTCCTAATTTAACCGCCAGCTTTCCTTCATCAGTTTCGGAATTTTTAGTGAGAATTCGACCATTGGCTGAGACCACCGTTCCAAGGGCCGCCAGTTTTCCATCGACCGTAACTAAAGCAGTGACTCCAGGGTTTTTCTTCATCACAGGTTCCAGTGCTTTCAGTGATGACGCAAAAAACTCGTCACCACCGCCGCCCATCGCCCCCGGAGCAATTTGGCCTCCGCGTTTCTGAAGTTCTTCCATTAATCTCTCCATTCCCCCCACTTTCTCCACCAAGTCTGGGGTCAACTCCATGCGACCATTATTCCTAGCGGCATCCTTGAGTAAGTTGTCGAGTAAATCCTCAAGCGAAGGCTTCTTATCTTCTTCGGCTTCGGCCTCCTCTTTTTCGGGAGCGGGCTCCGAAGGCTCTGCCTCTTCGCTTAGCTCCTCTTTATCAGACGGGGCCTTTTCCGTTGGGAAATCCTCCGGAACCTGATTTGGCTCCATCAAGTCCTTCAACTTGATCAACGTGGCCTTCCCAGATTTTTCTGTCCCATCTCGCCTGTAGACAAAGCTGATCTCATCCCCAGCTTTGAATCCACCCACCAATTGGATCAGACCGTTGGGCTCTAAAACGTCTTGATCGTTTACCTTGATGATAAGGTCACCGCCCCGCAGGCCAGCTTTTTCGGCAGGAGAATTTGGAACAACTTCCGTCACCAAAACACCGCCGTCGCCGTCACCCAATTGCACCCCGAGCATTGGACGATCGGGTGACTGATCTGGCTGAGGATTACTATTAAAACGCCTTCCACTTGTCTTTCCTCCCTTCAACTTTTCCCACTGGCTAAGATACACCTCAATCGGAACATGCCGGTTCTCACTCAAGGTCATTCCAATATTGGAGTGAATGCCGATAACACGCCCCTCCACATCAAACAAAGGGCCACCCGAATCACCACCAACCACAGCGGTATCCGTGACTACAAAATCGGTATTCGCCAAGACACGCCCCAAACGGACTGGTGGCTTACGGGTTGGATCAAATCCACCTGAATGCCCCAGCGCCACCGTCCACTGATTGCGCTGCAAGCCCTCACTTTGGCCTGTCAAAACAAAGGGATACTGACCTTGGTCCGTAATCTGAACCATCGACGCATCGCGATCATAATCTGCCCCAAGAATTTCTCCCGTCTTTCTCGTCCCGTCAGGGAAAATGACAATCACCCCGTTCGGCATACTAGAAGTCACGTGAGCAGCGGTCAGAATTAAGCCATCTTCGCTGACCACAACACCACTTCCGGACCCTCGTCCATCTTTAGATACGAGGCAAACCGTTGCAGGCTGAGCCCGCTTGGACAATTCCACGATCTGACGGTCCAGCCTCTGAAGTTCTTTGAAGTTCTTAACATTCGGAGCTAATTCAAGCTCGACTCCTGAATCCGGCCCCTGCGCCCAAATTGGGAAGGTGACTAGGGACAACGAAGTCAGGAGAGCGCGTATTAATTGAGTCAATTTCTTCATTCCTTATGAGTCTTACTCTCGAAAAGCGATCTTCGCTCATGATTTGTGTGCCGAAATGCAAATCAAACCTCCTCCTTCCCCATTCATCTCACCTTAAAAAGTCCTCCTATCACCTGTAATTACAACGTGAATTTACGAATAAGGCATCGTGAACAGATTCACTTTTGCGCTAGAGATTCTCCTCTTCCCGCAGCCTCCACTCACATCGGGACAAGTGAGAAAGTCCCCTCTAACGAAATTATAGGGATGAAGACCGAATGAATCCGAAATAATTGAGCTAATAACACCGTAGAACACTTAAATTAGGGGTGATCGGTAAGTTCCTCTCTTACCAATCTAAAAAATTCAGGTTTCAGCGTAAACTCACCTTCACTGATCAAGCGAAACTCTACCTTTGAAAGCTTAAGGCCCTTAGCCCTATCTCCTTGCCACCAATTTCTCGATACCCTAGCTTACCCGAACCTTCAGATTATGCGTTTGCTCCTCTCTCTATCGCTACTCTCCCTTATTCCCTTTTCTGGCAATGCCGCTGAGGAATCGCCAAAGCCCGTCAGCTTTTATCAAGACATTCGCCCTATTTTTCAGGCAAACTGTGTCGGTTGCCATCAGCCCTCCAAGAATAATGGCGACTATGTCATGACCGACTTTCAACGGCTTTTAGCCGGTGGTGAAGATGCCATCGCCATCGTTCCAGGCAAACCCGATGAAAGCCACCTCATTGAAGAGATTACTCCTGATGCAGATGGCGACGCCGAAATGCCCAAAAAAAACGATCCCCTTCATGAAATTGAGATCGCTCTAATCCGCCGATGGATAGAGGAAGGTGCGAAAGATGACACACCCGAAAACGCGCGGCAGCGATATGATCAGGAGCATCCACCTGTTTACACCAAGCCCCCTGTAATTACTTCCCTCGACTACTCACCCGACGGATCTCTACTCGCAATTTCAGGTTTCCACGAAGTTCTTCTTCAAAAGGCCGACGGTTCCGGTGAAGTTGCTCGATTGGTAGGACTCTCTGAGCGCATCGAATCCGTTCGATTCTCTCCCGACGGATCAAAGCTCGCCGTTACTGGAGGACTTCCCGGTCGCATGGGCGAGGTGCAGGTCTGGGACGTCTCCAAAAAAGAGCTCACCCTCTCGGCCCCAGTTACCTTTGATACCATCTACGGTGCCGCTTGGTCGCCCGATGGCTCCAAAATTTCTTTCGGCTGCTCTGACAACAGCGTTCGCGCGATCGACGCCAAGACCGGTAAACAAGTGCTTTTCCAAGGCGGACATAACGGATGGGTTTTTGACACCGCCTTCAATCCGAAAGGTGATCATGTCGTCTCAGTCAGTCGCGATATGACAGCCAAGCTCACCGAACTGGCAACCCAGCGGTTCATCGACAACATCACCTCTATCACCCCAAATGCCCTCAAGGGTGGAATGGCAGCCGTGGTGATGCATCCTACACGCGACGAAATCGTAGTCGGCGGTTCCGACGGGGTTCCCAAGCTTTACCGAATCTTCCGGAATACCGCGCGAAAAATTGGTGACGACGCAAACCTTCTCCTCGAATTCCCTCCACTAGAAGGTCGCATCTTCGCCCTTGATATCTCAAAAGATGCCCGCCGGATCGCCGCAGGTAGCAGCCTCAACGGCAAAGGAGCCATTCACATTTACGAGGTTAATCCTGAGGCCCAAATTCCCAAGGAGATCGCCGAAATTATCAAAAAACCAACCCACGAGCGAAATGCCGACATGAAGGCCAAGCTCCAAAAGCATTTTGATAGCAGCATCAAAACCCTCGCAACCATTCCTGTTCCCGAATGCGGGATATTTGCCGTCTCCTTCAACCCCGATGGTTCAACGCTCGCCGCTTCCGGCCCCGATGGCCTAATCCGCCTCGTCGATGTTTCCACCGGAAAAACTTCAAAATCATTTCTCCCTGTCACGATCTCTGCTCCGGCCAAAATCGTGGTAAAGAAGGACGAAACGAGAGAAACCCAAGACAAACGCTCTCCTCTCGATTCCGAGCAAATCCCTGAAGGTCGGTCAGTTGTTAAACTGAGTGTGGTCCCGGCTGGAGTCATTAGGATCGATAATCCATACCGCTATGCCCAAGTCGTGATTTCAGCCCAACTTGATTCAGGCGACATCATCGACGTAACCCGTATTGCAAAGAAAGCAGCAAGCGGTAACCAAGCTAAGATCTCAAATACCGGGATCGTTCGCGGGGTCTCCAACGGAAAAACCCACCTTGAATTCAGCCTTGCTGGTCGTAACATCAAGATTCCAGTGGAGGTCACCGGCATGAATCTGGATTATATTCCGGCTTGGACCAAGGACGTAAACCCCGTCGTAGCGCGTATGGGTTGCAATGCTGGGACCTGCCACGGTGCCAAGGATGGCAAAAACGGTTTCAAACTTTCCCTGCGCGGATACGATCCGATTTATGATGTCCGCGCTTTCACCGATGACATCTCTTCCCGTCGCGTCAATCTTGCCTCACCCGATGACAGCCTCATGCTTTTGAAAGCGACCTCGGCCGTGCCTCATGAAGGCGGACAACTCACGAAACCTGGTGACGATTATTATAAGATCATACGCGCTTGGATTGCCCAGGGAGCCAAGCTTGAAGAGAATCAAACCAAGGTCGAAAAAATCGAAGTTTTCCCACTCAACCCAGTGGTCCAGAATATCGGCGCGATGCAACAAATGCGAGTGATTGCAACCTATCCCGGCGGCGAAACTCGCGACGTAACTTCGGAAGCCGTCATTACCAGCGGCAACGGCGAAGTTGCAGAAACCGTCAAAGGTTATCCAGCACTAGTCAAGGTCATCCGCCGTGGCGAAGCTCCCATTTTAGTGCGATACGAGGGCGCCTATGCTGCCACCACTGTAACCGCGATGGGCGATCGTAGCGGATTTGAGTGGATTGACCCGCCCTCCTTCAATCCTATCGATTCACTCGTTGCTGAAAAATGGAAGCGTATGAAAATTCTTCCGTCAGAAATATCCACCGACCTTGATTTCGTGCGGCGAATCCACCTCGATCTTACCGGACTTCCCCCTGCGGTCGAAAAAGTAAAATCGTTCCTCGCTGACCCACGCCACTCCCAAGTCAAACGAAACGAGTTAATCGACTCACTCATCGGAAACCCCGAGTTCGTTGAATTCTGGACCAATAAATGGTCGGACCTACTGCAAGTGAATCGAAAGTTCCTCGCGCCCGAGGGAGCCAAGCTGTTCCGCGAATGGATTCGTAAGGAAGTCGCCGAAAACACTCCTTACGATAAATTCGCTCAAAAGATCATTACTGCCACCGGCTCCAACAAGGACAACCCTCCGGCCTCCTACTATAAGATTCTTCGCACTCCAGAGGACACGATGGAAAACACGACCCATCTTTTCCTAGCCACTCGCTTCAATTGTAACAAGTGCCATGACCACCCGTTCGAGCGATGGACACAGGACAATTACTATGAAATGGCCGC
>DIHU01000091.1:0-3481 GCA_002420315.1 Akkermansiaceae bacterium UBA5688 | reverse complement strand
GCCGTCGAAGGAGCCAAGCCGCTCTATGAAGTCGTCTTCCAGAAAAACGATGCCGAAGTCATTCACGAGCGCACCGGCGAGGTCACTCCGCCCAGCTTCCCTTATGAAGCCGACCACTCCGACAAAAAGGAGGCGACCCGACGGGACCGACTTGCCGAATGGACGACTTCCCCGGATAATCAATATTTTGCCTCTAGCTACGCCAACCGAATCTGGGGTTACATGATGGGCACTGGAATCATCGAACCCCTTGACGATATCCGCGCCGGCAACCCTCCTTCCAACCCCGAGCTCCTCGAATGGTTGACCCAGTATTTCATCGAACATGATTTCGATGTCCGTGAGCTCATGCGCGTCATCGTTAAATCCCGCACTTACCAACTCTCGATTGAGAGCCATCAATGGAACGAAGATGACAAAATCAACTTCTCTCACGCCAAAGCCCGGCGCCTTCCCGCCGAAGTTCTTTACGACACCATTCATGCCGTCACGGGAGCCAGCAGCAGCTTCCCCGGAGTTCCCAAGGGCACGCGCGCAGCTTCGCTTCCCGATGTCGGAGTCAAGCTACCGGACGGATTCCTCGCCAACTTTGGTAGACCAGTGCGCGAGAGTTCCTGTGAATGCGAGCGCAATAGCGACATGCAACTGGGGCCTGTGATGGCTCTTCTTAGCGGACCCACCGTGGGAAATGCCATTGCTGATCCTGGCAATGCAATCGCCAAGCTTGTCGAAAAAAGCAAGGATGACTCGAGCCTAATCGAGAGCGTCTTCTATCGAATTCTCAGCCGGCCTCCGAATCAGATTGAAATTAAAACCGCTCTCAAGGTCTTCAATTCGGAAATTGACGCTGACCATGCGAAACTTGAGCAGGCTCTTGCCGACCACCTCAAGAATCGCGATCCCGCTCTCGCTGCTGCCGAGAAGAAGCAAGCCACCGACACTGAAGCCATGCACGCTGCGATCGCATCACACGAAAAGGCCATCAAGCCCAATGTCGATGCTGCAGAACAAAAGAGAAAAGACCAGATCGCCCAACTCGAAGAAGAGAAAAAAAATCATGAAGCCACCCTTCCAAAGACGATCGCAGCATGGGAGAAAGGGCTCGTTGGAGGGACCCCATGGACCGCCCTTGAGCCCAAAAATTTAAACTCAACCAATGGAGCCGCTCTCAAGGTTGAGCCTGACCAGGCAATTTTCGTAAGCGGCGCCAATGGCAAAACTACCTATACCCTTCAAGCAGATACGGAGTTAAATGGCATTACTGCTGTCAGACTTGAAATGCTTGCCGACGATCGACTTCCCGGCAAAGGACCGGGTCTCGGAAACGGTAATTTTGTTTTAGGTGAGATTGAGTTGGACATCGCTCCAGCTGCCGATCCCAAAAAATTCTCGCGGGTCAAATTCTCAACCGCACGAGCTTCCTTTAGCCAAAAAAGTTATGAGGTTGCCAAAGCAATCGACGGCAACCCAGGTGGACCTAATGCCGGCTGGGCAATTTCACCAGAGGTCGGAAAAAATCAGACCGCAATCTTCAGCATTGCCGACCCTGTTCAACTTGAAGGTGGAAGCATACTTCGGTTTACGCTCAAGCAACCTTACGACGACACCCACACTCTTGGGAAATTCCGACTTTCCGTTACCACGCAAAAAGGACCACTTCCCTTCGCTCTTCCGGGAGATGTTAAGGAAGCACTCGCCGTTCAAAAAGATCAACGCAACAAAGCCCAGCTCGATGCGATCACAAAATACTTCCGTGAAAATGATTCTACTCTCAAAGGCCTCGACCAAAAACTTGCCGAGGCGCGCAAGCCTCTTCCCATTAATCCAAAGCTCGTTGAACTCAGAGGTCTTCTCACTGCGCTCGAGAAAAAGCCAAGTGTCGACCCCCGCCATGACCGTTGGCTCAACGATCTTTCTCTCAGTAAAAAACAACTTGCACAACGCCGCCTCACTGGCGCTCAGGATCTCACTTGGGCTCTCATCAACACCTCTGCCTTCCTCTTCAATCATTAACGACAAACCAACCCAAAACCATGTTTAGAATTCCAGGACAAGCCGCCAAAGACATGTGTGACCCCGACGCAGGAGTCACTCGCCGCGATGTATTACGAGTCGGAGGAGCAGGAATGCTCGGGATGTCACTTGGCACCATGTTTCAGGCCAAGGCACTGGCCGAAGAAAAAAAGAAATCCGGCGCTCCTGGCTGGGGAAAAGCCAAGAGTATCATCATGGTCTACCTTCAGGGTGGCCCAAGCCATCTCGACCTCTGGGACCCTAAGGAAAATGTGCCCGACAATGTGCGTAGCACTTTTAAGTCCATCCCCACCAAGATTCCTGGAATCAACTTTACCGAGGCACTTCCTAAACTCGCCAAGATTAATGACAAGTTCACCATGATCCGGTCGATGAGCTACACGCCCAACGGCCTCTTCAACCACACTGCCGCGATTTATCAAATGATGACGGGCTACACCACCGACAAGGTCAGCCCTTCCGGTCAGCTCGAACCACCAAGCCCGAAGGACTTTCCAAACTTTGGCTCTAACATCACAAAAATGCGCCCCATGGAAGATCCAATGCTTCCCTTTGTCATGCTCCCACGGCCGCTTCAGGAAAGCAACGTCGTCGGGAAGGGCGGCAGTGCCGGGTTCCTCGGAAAATCCTATGATCCTTACACCCTCTACCCCGGTGGTGGCGACATGGACATGTCTAAAATGGCCCGCATTAAAATTGACGATCTCCAACTCAGACCTGACGTTTTTTCACTTCGACTAAAACGCCGCGCCAGCCTTCGAAATGCCATCAACGCACAGATGCCCACCATCGACAAAGCGGTCGAAGAATATTCGCTTGATGAAAACTACGACCGCGCGCTCAATCTCATAGTGAGCGGTCGTGCTCGCGAAGCCTTCGCTCTTGAACAGGAAAGCGACAAAACTCGTGAAGCCTACGGCAAGAATACTTTTGGGGATAGCTGCCTCCTGGCACGGCGCCTTGTAGAAGCCGGGACGCGTGTCGTAGAAGTCATTTGGCCCAAGGTCGCCAACTCCGACAATCATTCTTGGGACACTCACAAGGACCTCACCAAGCGAATCAAAACCCAAGGTGGCCCCATGCTCGATAATGGTCTTTCCACTCTCATCTCAGATCTCGAAGATCGAGGCCTCCTTGACGAGACCCTCGTCGTCGCCGTCGGGGAATTCGGGCGCAGCCCGCAAAAAGGCGTCAGCACTTCTGGCAATAGTAATAGCGCCGACGGACGCGACCACTGGCCCTACTGCTACACTAGCGTGGTCGCCGGAGCAGGTATCAAGCAAGGCTACGTTCATGGCAAATCGGACAAAACCGGCTCCGCACCTGTGGAAGACCCGGTCCATCCGGGCGAACTCCTCGCCACGATTTACCACGCCTTTGGGATCGATTCTGAGACCATGGTCATGAATCACCTCAATCAACCCCGCGAACTGGTCAAAGAAAAGCC
>DIHU01000080.1 GCA_002420315.1 Akkermansiaceae bacterium UBA5688 | reverse complement strand
AGCATCCTCGCTGGCAAGACGGTTGCAATTGACCATGGTGATGGGGCCGGAATGAATCTGATGAACCTTGCCGACTTGGACTGGGATCAAGACCTACTTAGCGCAACAGCTGAAGGCCTTGCTGAAAAACTTCCACCATGCGCTCCTTCAGACTCAAAGTCGGGGCCAATTAACCATTATTTCGTGGAAAAATACGGATTCTCTCCGAGCTGTGAAACGATCATTTGGTCGGGTGATAACCCATGCAGCCTCATCGGCATGGGAGCAGCCTCTCCCGGCAAGGTTGTCATTAGCCTTGGGACCAGTGATACCTTGTTCGCAGCAATGCCTGCTCCTAGAACCGACCCAGACGGTTTCGGCCATGTTTTTGGTAACCCGGCGGGCGGCTATATGAGCCTGATTTGCTTTAAGAATGGCTCCTTGGCCCGGGAAGCAATAAAAGAAAAATACGGACTTAGTTGGGATTCGTTCGAGAAGGATGCTTTATCCCAAACCCCAGCTGGGAATAACGGCGCAATGATGCTGCCGTTTTATGAGCCCGAAATCACTCCGGAAATTGATACCGAAGGTCCGGTTTTTTCGTCTAAACATCACTATTCCTCTGACGAGGCTGTCCGCGCCGTTCTCGAAAGCCAATTTCTTAATATGCGGACCCATTCTGATTGGCTCGGCGTGAGTCCAAGTAGAATTTTCATCACCGGTGGCGCTTCCGAGAACGACGGAATCGCTCAAGTCATTGCTAATATCTTTGGCGTTCCAGTCGACCGTTTAGATGTCCCTGGATCAGCTACGATTGGGGCTGGAATGCGAGCTGCGCTCGGGCTTGGAGAAGATTTAGACGAACTTGAGTCCAAGTTTAGCCAGCCCAAAAAAGGGCGAACACTTGAACCTGATCCAGCTGCTTGCCATATTTACAATGAAGTTCTTCCAAAATATAAAGCGTTTCTGGCAGAGCAGTTCACTTCTTGATAAAATTTAACCTTAATCCCAAACTATAAAAAAAATTATGTCTAGACCAGTCACACTATTCACCGGCCAATGGGCCGACCTGCCACTTGCCGAACTTCTTCCGAAAGTAAAAGAAATGGGCTACGATGGAGTGGAGCTCGCTTGTTGGGGCGATCACTTTGACGTGCAAGCCGCCCTCAACCAAGAGGGTTATGTCGAAGGCCGCTGGGAGCTTCTCAAACAGAATGATCTCTCATGCTTTGCGATTTCTGCCCACCTGGTGGGGCAGGCGATTTGCGATCACATCGATGAGCGCCACGCTGCTATTCTTCCTTCACAGATTTACGGTGATGGAGACCCCGAAGGTGTTCGCCAACGCGCAGCTCAAGAGCTAATCGATACCGGGAAAGCTTGCCGAAAGTTTATAGATGCAGGCAAGGATTATATGTCAGCTCGCGAGCAAGTGGGCATCGGGGCTGTTGTGAATGGCTTCACTGGCTCCAGTATTTGGCACGCTCTGTATGCTTTCCCTCCAACCGATCAAGCTTACCTTCAAAAAGGGTTCGATGATTTCGCAACTCGATTCAATCCAATTCTGGACGCTTTTGAAGCTGTCGATGTGAATTTTGCTCTTGAGGTTCATCCGACCGAGATCGCATTTGATATTGCCTCAGCAGCCCGTGCTATCGAGGCCGTAAATGGTCACAAGCGATTCGGTTTCAATTACGATCCAAGTCATCTGGGTTACCAAGGTGTTGATTACGTTCGCTTCATTCGCGAGTTCGCTAACCGTATTTATCACGTCCACATGAAGGATGTTTGGTGGGGCCACGGCGATGGCACGGTCGGAGTTTTTGGTGGCCATACTGATTTTACGGATGCCCGCCGCTATTGGGATTTCCGTTCCGTTGGGCGTGGCGATATCGATTTCGAGGAGATCATCGTAGCCTTGAACGACACAAGATACAGTGGCCCCCTCTCCGTAGAGTGGGAAGACGGCCGCATGGAGCGTTTCCACGGCGCGGCTGAAAGTTGTGCCTTCACAAAATCATTAGATTTCCCCCGCAACGAGGGTGGAATGTTTGATTCAGCCTTCGACGGCGATAACCAGTAAAAATTAGAGAATTATGTCACTTAAAATTGGAGTTATAGGAGCAGGGGGAATGCTTCAATATCATCACGCCGGGTTCGTGAAAGCAGGCGCTGAAGTCACAGCTGTTTGCGATATGAGCGAAGAAGCAGCAAAAGCAGCCGCCGAAAAATATGGTGTATCCACGACATACACCGATGTCGCGGAGATGCTCAACGATCCATCACTCGATGGGGTCAGTATCATTGTCCCAAACAAGTTTCATGCCCCACTTGCTATTCAGTGTCTTAATGCAGGGAAACACGTGTTTTGCGAAAAACCTCCAGCTCTTAATGCAGGAGAAGTGAAAGAGATGATTTCAGCTTCCGATGCGAATGGTAAAACTTTAATGTTTAATTTCAATAATCGCGCACGTCCCGAATCGGTCGATCTTAAAAAGCGGATCGATGCAGGGGAGATTGGTGAAATTAATTCGGCGCAGTCAAAATGGATCCGGCGCACCGGCATCCCTGGGTTTGGCGGTTGGTTTACAACCAAATCGCTGGCCGGTGGTGGCGCAACGATCGATCTATTACACATGATAGACCTCACACTTTACTTCATGGGTTACCCGAAGCCGACTAATGTATTAGGTAAGACCTTTGACACTTTTATGGGAGACACCCGCTTCAAAGGGCCATGGGGGATCCCTGATCGAGCTGATGGGGTTACAGACGTGGAGGCCGCTGCACATGGCTTTGTGACCTTCGAAACAGGACAAGCTCTTACCCTTCAGGTTTCTTGGGCGGAGATGATTAAACGGGAGGAGGTCTCGGTTGTATTCCAGGGAACAAAAGCTGGTGGCAAAGTTGAGCGTCTTTTTGAAGAGGATGGGATTGATGAAACTGCCATCGACACCTTTGAACTTTACACACAAGACGGAGAGAAAGCTGTGGATACGATTCTTGAACACCCATTTTGCGAAGATATGGGAAGGATTGATTCAGCTGCCAATTTTGTGGAGGCACTTGAGGGTAGGGCTGAGCCACTTAACACACCAGAGCAGGCTCTACATCTTATGACTATCATCGACGCCATTTATGAGTCGTCTAACACAGGAAGCGCCATTTCACTTTAAGAAGTTATGAATCGTAAATTAAGAATGGGAATGGTCGGCGGAGGACGCGGGGCTTTTATCGGACAAGTTCATCGGATGGCGGCCAATTTAGATGGTAAGATCGAATTGGTGGCCGGAGCGTTCTCGTCCGACCCCGAAAAATCCAAGCTTTCGGGCCAGGATTTTTTTATCGATCCTAACCGCGCTTATGGGAGCTACGAAGAAATGGCTAAGGCCGAGGCCGCCCGCGAGGATGGAATCGATTTCGTCTCAATCGTAGTACAGAACCATCTCCACTTTTCGGTCGCTAAATGTTTTTTGGACGCTGGAATAAATGTCATCTGTGACAAGCCACTGACGGTTGATCTTCAGCAAGCGAAGGAACTAAAGAAAATCGTAGAAGACTCGGGGCTGATTTTTGCTCTTACTCATAATTATACTGGATATCCTATGGTCAAAGAGGCCCGCCGCATGATTAAAGATGGTGAATTAGGCCGCTTACTTAAGATTGTAACGGAATATCCTCAGGGATATGCCGTCGGCGACGTAGAGGGAGAAGGTTCTGGAGCAATTGCTAATTGGCGCGCTGATCCTAAAATAGCCGGAAAATCAAACTGCATGGGCGATATTGGGACCCATGCTCACAACCTGACTAAATACATTACTGGACTTGAAATCGACGAATTGGCTGCCGAGCTGACAGCTTTCATTCCGGGCCGTGAACTAGACGATGACGGGAATTGCCTTGTCCGCTTTACAGAAGGAGTAAAAGGAATCATCTATGCTTCTCAAATCTCTAATGGCGATGAAAACAATCTAAATATTCGTGTTTATGGAACGAAGGCTTCACTTGAGTGGCACCAAGAAGATCCAAACGAATTAATCGTTAAGTTTGCTAACGCTCCTAGGAAAACCTATCGCCGAGGCAACGACTATCTCGGGGCGTCAGCCCAGGAAAACTCAAGAACTCCTTTTGCGCACCCCGAAGGGTTTATCGAGGCCTTTGCCAATGTCTATCTGGCTGCAGCGAAAGCAATTAGTGACCAGATTGATGGGACTCCCGCTCCGGATGAGGGATACGACTTTCCTACGGTTGACGATGGTGTCGCAGGCGTCGCTTTTATTGCCGCGTGCGTCGAATCTTCACAAAAGAATGCAAGTTGGACCAAGCTGGACATTTAGATCAGAATCTCCGGCCTTGAATTATTCGCGTTGCATCCCTAACTTTCTGGGGTGCAGCGTTTTTTCTACTTGGCCATCCTAGGAGTTGGGCTCGTTTCTTGTTCGAGTTCAACCAAAGAAACGGGACTAGAATCTGATGATCAGGGAGCCCGCATTGTGACAATAGAAAAAGACGGGAACAACAATCCCTTTGCGTTCAAAAAGAGCGACGTTGAGCAGGGTGATAGCGGCCTGATTACCGGGGGTAAGCGCAGCCAGTTTGAGGAAATGGCGAGTTCGGCTTATTCCGACGCTGGTTCAAATACTCCTGCCTATTTGAAAAAATCATACAATCAAAAGACTTGGGCTGGTCCGAAGGATTACAGCACAGGATCTTACAGAACCAGCGGGTTCCGTGAGTCAGGTGAAAAATCTAAATTCGGCAATCGTAAGGCAAGTCAAGGAAGCAAGATTGCAAACGCGGGGGAGAAGGGGTTCGGAACAGGCTCTTACCAGACTGGAAGTTCTTCCGAGAGCGGAAGAAAAATATCAACTGGATCAAGTTCTTACGTAGACCAACAGACTCGTGATGGCTGGCGCAGATTGAAGATTATTGAGAGCGACGAATATCGAAGTATCTCGATGGGGCAGGCTAAAAGCCTGCTTGGGCGTTAGTCACGCCCAATCCGAATCAGGCGATCAGTCCATATCTCCTTCTCGTCAGAGGAATTCGAAATAAGTTTTCGGGCCTTAAAGTATCTTGCGAGATTGTCTAGCGATGATTCAATTGGCGTTGCTGGCTGGGGTCCGGTCGCTATTTCACCGCAAATGGCAGCCTGTAAAAACCGCACCGCTCTCCCCGGCTGTCCATTTTTGAGATGAGCATTACCAAGAATCGTCAGGCAGCGGAGACCTCGATGGTCGCGAAGATCCACCAACTCAGAAATTAGCGCAATTGTCTCGAGCCTTCGAGTATGAGCAACAAGTTGTAACGCTAACCCTGGATCCCCAAGAGTTGGTAGATGAGCTGGCACAGGTAATTCAACTTGGTTCAGCTTCATATTTAACCAGTGCAAAACAACATTTGAGGGGTCAATCAAGAGGGCCGTCGTAAGAGCTTCTTTACGAGCTTCACGATCCCACGAACTATCTCGAGCGATAGAAAACAAGTCATCAATAGATAGCTGATACCAAGCGGCTGCCTTGGTCATTTTTAAAGCAGATGGAACCTTGAGGAATAAAGCCTGCTGGTAAATGACATCTGTTGGTAACAGTAGCTTCTTTGTTATAGCGAGTTGCTCAGCGATGATCGCTTCAGCCTGTTCGCGCTGATTCGTGAGGAAATATTGAACTTTTTTAAAAATGGTAAGAGGTGACTGACTTGGATCTTTCTCACGAAAAAATTCATACCAATAGGTTGAAACCTTAGATTGATAGGGGAGAAGTCCAACAATCGATGGTGCTCTTTGGTAGGCTTGCTTTTCCGTTAAACCCGGTACTAGCTGAAGAAGCTCTTCGCGTGAGAAAAAGTTTAACCCTAATTTTAATGCCGACTGAAGTCTTGTGTCTTGTTGGATACCTATCCGAATCACGTCCTTAAAAAACTCGCGAGCTTTTTTACGATCACCTGATTGAAAATAAAGGGAGGCCAAAGTAAGGCGCATGCGAGTCTGAAGGGAATTAGCAGGATCGTTTAGCACTTCCCGCGAAAGACTCAGGGCTTTATCACGATGATTGGTTCGCCAGAGGAGGCTCGTCGCTGTGATGACTTGATTTTCAGATGATAACTTCTCAGCCGCTTCTGAGGGACAAGCGAGATTCATTAGAGTCCGCGCCAATTCTGACCAATCAATCAATACCGAAGAAGTAAGGGCTTCGATATCGGGTTCACCAGGCGGGTTACCAAAAGATCGATGAAGAGAAGCCAGCGCACTACCTGCTGGTATTTCGACACTGCCTTCAGTCGACGGAAGGGTTAGCGAACCAGATACGAGATTGCTCTCATAAGCTAGTATAGGATCAAGATCAGGTTTGGATGCGAGTCGAAGAACCCCCTTGAAATCTTTATGAGCACGGGCTCGGAAAAGATTAAGTTCATGAATCCAATTCCCATTGTATTTGATAGCCGGAAGACCACTCCCGGCTTCTAAAAAAGCGATTGCCCTCGCGAAATTATGTGAACTGTCCTGCTGAAGTCCTGAAGAAAGGATGTGGAGGGCCAAGGGAACATCTCCATGGACAGTAGCAATTCGAGCCATTGCTAGGTAAGCCTCACTTGCGATTCGATCGGGACAAGTGATCGCCATCTCGTAAACCTCCTTCGTCTGCTTACTTGCCAAATTCGTAATCATTTGCAGCTTTATGGGGTGGTCCTGCCATGACAAAGCTGCAATAAGAGCGCCACGGCAGCGGGAGCTCAAATCAGTTGATAGAAAAATCTTCCAAGAACTTCGGCGCTCAAGAACTACTTTCGTGACTAATTCAGACAGCTTGAAAACTTGTTCTGGGGGCATCCGTGGATCGGCAGCCCAGCCATCTAGAAAAACAAGAGCGACCTTTATTCCTTGAGAATAATCTAAAAGCTCCGCCAGCCTCGATGCTCGAAATTCAGGTGTGGCCAGATTCACTGCCTCGGCCAACTTTAAAAGCTCGGCTGAAGAATCTGGCTTCAGCCCCATCCTAATTCGTTGAAGGACGAATAGCGCCCGCCTAAAAACCTCAGGGTTTTCCTCCTCGGCAAGCTTCTGCAAAAGCGGGATCGCTTCTCGACCAGCGCTCCAGATTTCATTTGTAAGAACCTCTCGTCGATTTGTTTCACGAGACCCCAAAACATCGCAAGCCTCCTCGAAGGAAGGAAGAGCTAGCGCATTCGCTATGGTCAGGAGGAAAATAAGGATTTTCACGTGGTGGAAAAGTATCCGGAAGGCTCATTCTGAGCGATAAGAGACTTCTGGTGCTATCGGGATGAAACATCTACACTCGGTCGCGTGGAAGAGAAAAATCCTGAAAGTCTAAAGGAACGAATGTGGCGCATCGTGTTTGAGGCGGAGACTCCCCTCGGTAAATGTTTCGATGTCATCTTACTCTGGGCGATTGTACTTAGTGTAGCAGCCGTTTCACTTGAAAGTGTCGATAGCATTCGTAAGCAATATGGAGATCTTCTCAAGATAGCTGAGTGGGGGTTCACCATTCTTTTTACCGTAGAATATATTTCACGGATCATCTTGGTCAGGAGACCTCTACGTTACATCGTCAGCTTTTACGGAATCGTTGATCTACTCTCTTGTCTGCCAACCTACCTCGCAATCTTACTTCCCGGCGCGCATTCCCTAATGGTGATTCGGATTCTCAGGCTCCTGAGGATGTTCCGTGTGTTAAAGATGGTAGGCCATGTCAGAGGGGGAGAAACAATCATGCGGGGCCTTATGCAGAGTCGCGCCAAGATTTTCGTCTTCTTTTTCACCGTCTTTCTCTTTTCTGTCCTTGCTGGAACACTCATGTATCTCGTGGAATCTGGGGTAGAGGGGACGCACTTCACCAATATCCCGATTAGTATCTATTATGCAATTGTTTCGATCACGACGGTCGGCTACGGGGATATGGTAGCTCTCACTACGATCGGAAAAATGCTTACCGCAATTTATGTTTTAACAGGTTACGCCATTATTGCGGTCCCAACAGGAATTGTGACTTCAGAATTATTACGGAGTCATCTAGGCGATCCCACAAGCGAAGCCTGCCCCGGTTGCGGCGTCCACGGACATCTAGCCGACGCAAAATTTTGCCGCAAGTGTGGTGATAAGTTAAATTAGGGCGTTGCGTCATAGAGATCCCGGCCCGAAGGTGGGGCATGTGGAAGACAGCTGCGGACTACGAGGATATTCGTTACGAGAAGACTGAAGATGGCGCTATAGCCAAAATAACTATTAACCGTCCGGAGGTTCGTAATGCCTTCCGGCCGCTAACAGTTAGGGAGTTACTCTCGGCATTTGAGCTCGCACATCAAGATGAGGGAGTCGGTGTAATTATCCTAACAGGAGAAGGTAAGAAGGCATTCTGTTCAGGGGGCGACCAGAAGGTGAGGGGGCATGCTGGATATGTAGGGGAGGATGGAGTTCCCCGTCTAAATATATTAGATCTTCAAAAGAAAATACGCGGAATGCCAAAACCTGTGGTAGCCATGGTAGCTGGATACGCAATTGGTGGTGGACACGTTTTACACATTGTATGTGATCTTACGATAGCGGCAGATAACGCGCGTTTTGGCCAGACAGGCCCCAAGGTTGGGTCTTTCGATGGTGGGCTTGGTTCAAGCTACCTTGCTCGCATCGTTGGCCAAAAGAAAGCTAGGGAGATTTGGTATCTTTGTCGTCAGTACGATGCAAACCAAGCTCTCGACATGGGCCTTGTGAATACCATAGTACCTCTTTCTGTCCTCGAAACCGAAACTCTCAAATGGTGCCGGGAAATGCTCGAACATTCACCGTTGGCTTTACGTTGTTTGAAGTCAGCTCTCAATGCTGACTGTGACGGCCAGATGGGCTTGTTAGATCTCGCGGGTAACGCCACTTTACTCTACTATATGAGTGAAGAGGCTAAGGAGGGCAAACAGGCTTTCATCGAAAAGCGAAAGCCTGACTTTTCAAAATTCCCTCGAGTGCCTTAAAATTAAGAGATGGTTACGGTGTGGAAAAGTTGGCTAATAGCAGCCAGACCCAAGACCCTTTCAGCCGCAATTGTGCCGGTATGGTCAGGTTGCTTAATGACAGTAGCGCTTGGATTCGACGTTTCCTACCGCCTCGCAATCTTAACATTAATGGGTGCGATCTTCATCCAAATAGCTACAAACTTTTTTAATGATGTCATCGACGCAGCCAAGGGTGCTGACACGAGCGAAAGGGCTGGACCGACACGGGCGACTGCCAGTGGATTGCTGAGCCCAAAGGCAATGTATATCGGCGCAGCCTTCATGCTCTCACAGGCTTTAGTATGCGGATTCCTCCTGCTCGATGCACGGGGGTGGCCTGTTATCGCGATGGGGATTCCCTCTCTTTATTTAAGCTACGGATACACTGGTGGACCATTTCCATTAGCCTACCGGGGGCTCGGAGAACTTTTTGTGATTTTATTTTTTGGGTTGCTCGCAGTGATGGGAACTATTTTTATTCAAACCGGTCTTTGGCTATGGCAAGGGGGGGTGCTCGGCCTTCAAATCGGCTGCCTCTCTGCAGTCCTCATCGCGGTGAACAACTATAGAGATCTGGAAGAAGATGAGCTTGCAGACAAACGAACACTTGTCGTTCGCTGGGGCCGAAAGCCAGTTGCCTCTTTAATCTTTTTTATGACGATCTTACCATCACTACTTGTCCTAGTATTTGATGATTCCCAGCCATGGTTCATTGCTGCTTCCGTCTTGGCTCTGATCTTCCTCCTTATCGAGTTAAAGCTTTTAAAACCGAATGGCACTTCATCACGTCTGCTTGGACTCTCAGCGCTTCATTTAATCCTATTCGTCACCGCACAACACCTCTTCTTAGCGTTGACCTAATGGAGACGGTAGATATGGTCACTTGCTGCTAATGAAAGGCATGTCCCCAATCTTTGCCAAACTCTTTGAGTCTTACGTTTGGATCAGGCCTGAGGGAAGAGGGACTTTCCTCGAGAGTACCATTATTAAGAACTTCGTTGAACGCTCAGTAACAGATGGGGTCAGCAATTTCGTCATCGACCTCGAGGCTTGTCCGGGAATGGATTCCACATTTATGGGGATGTTGGCGGGTTTAGGGATTGGGTTTCGCAAAACCAAGAGGGGCGGAATTTCAATAGTTGGCACAACCGAGAAAACAAGATCGTCTCTCAAAGAGTTAGGCCTCCAATACCTCATGACTATCGAGCCAATTGATGAACCTTGGATCAAAAAAATGGAAGAGATTCGTGGGGCTCTCGTTCTCTTGGATCAGAAAAGTGAAGTCGACCGGGAGGACCATGTTTTAGAGTGCCACGAAGACCTATGCATTGCGGATGAGTCTAATTTAAACCGTTTCAAAACAGTCCTCGACGTTTTAGGCTCGGATATGGCGCCCAATGAATCTCCCCACCGGAAGAGCTCAGATTGACAAGAAATCACATTTCAGTATTGCCACTCCCATGTTAACGCAGTAGCGTCCGCCCGCCTCGGCCAATGGGCAAATTCTAAAAGGACAGGTGTCAGAGTGGTCGAATGAGCACGCTTGGAAAGCGTGTGTGCGTGTGAGCGTACCGTGGGTTCGAATCCCACCCTGTCCGCCATGATCTCAACTCTTTATTGATCAGGTGGTTGTCGATACTTTAAGGCTTCCAAATAGAACGAGTGATACACCTTAAGGTAAGGTTTGAGGTGGTTTCATAAGCTTTCGTGATGACATCTAGGCGCTCAGATGTAGAGTATGACTTGTGGCCTAGAGAAAGACAAGATCTCACAACGTTTGCAGATCAAGATCTCCTTACCCAAATGGGCTGGTTCGCGCATCAGATTGAAGCCCGAGTTGGGGAAAAGAGTCCGTCGCCAGATGTCCTTACGTTGATGGCAACTTTTTGAAGGGCTATCGGAAAACATAAACCTGAGAGCTGTATTGATAAGGCATATGAAATCTGGCAGGCCGCTGATAAAAGAATCCGTAAGGAGGTTTCGAAGATGAATTCCCG
>DIHU01000128.1 GCA_002420315.1 Akkermansiaceae bacterium UBA5688 | reverse complement strand
CATAAATGAGCTCGCACGGAATCGCTCCGGAGCAATGTAGACCAGTCGATAGGCCCCATTTTTCATGCCCTCAAGCCGCTCCTTCTGTTCGTTCCAAGTGAGAGTAGAATTGATCAAAGTGACCGCTACTCCTCGCTCCTCAAGCGCATCGACCTGATCCTTCATCAAGGCAATGAGTGGACTTACCACCAAGGTAACCCCTCCGCGACACAGCGCGGGAAGCTGGTAGCAAAGAGACTTACCACCACCGGTCGGCATCACCACTGATCCGTCACGCCCCGAGAGAATCTGCTCAATCACGCCCTCCTGACCGTCCAGAAAGTCTTCAAAACCGAAGATTTCCTGGAGCTTCTCGCGGGCTCGATCAATAGCGGACATTAAAGGAATTCAAATGAACAGCACTAAAAGTGCAAGAAAATCAAGAGAGTTGCACGGAATAAGGTTCTGACTACGTTCTCTCTAAGTAAAAGTTATGAAAACCGCGCTCACTATCGCATCCGCCATCGTCGTTTCCAGCTTATCCTCCTTCGCAGGAGGCGAGGGCTGGATGCATGACATCGAAGCCGCTAAAAAGAAGGCTGCCGCTGAAAACAAAGATCTCTTTATCGATTTCACCGGCTCGGACTGGTGCGGTTGGTGCATCAAACTGAACGAAGAGGTCTTCCAACACGACCCTTTCAAGAAAGGAATCGCTGATGACTTCATCCTCGTCGAACTCGATTACCCTCGGGACAAATCCAAGCTCTCCAAAGAAACGATCGCGCAAAACGAGATGCTCCGCGAAAAGTATCAAATCCAAGGATACCCAACCATCTTACTCACCGACGCAGACGGACGACCCTACGCGAAGACGGGCTACCAAAAGGGAGGCCCGGAATCTTACGTAAAGCACCTTGGAGAACTCCAAAAAAGCAGAGAAGCACGAGACGTCGCATTCAAAAAGGCCATGACCCTCGATGGTGTCGAGAAAGCAATGGGGCTCTATGCTGGACTTAAGGAAGTGCCCGAAGATTACCAGAGACTTTATTCCAAAGTGGTTGAGGATATTATTGAGAACGACCCCGAGGACAAGACCGGCCTTAAAGCAGCTAAAGCAACCCGCGATGCAAAGATCGAACTGGAGAAGCAACTTCAAACCGCAATGAGCGGCGGAGACAGCGCAAAGGCAATCACCCTAATCGATACTTACGTCACCGAACAGAAGCTCGACGGAGAAGCCAAGCAAGAGGCTCTTACCTACAAACTGAACATCCTCTTCGGAAACAAAGATTTTGAGGCTCTTGAAAAAGCAGTCGATGAAGTCATTGCGGTCGATCCCGAGTCTAAGATGGGCAAGCAAATGGCCAGCTTCAAGAACACTCGCCTCAAGCAACTTAAAGCTCAGGCTGAAAAGAAATAAGGCGCAGTTCTTAAATCATTTTAAAAAGCGCGTGCGGCCTATGCCTCACGCGCTTTTTTGTTACTCGCTCGTCTCGTAAACAAAGCAAAAGAATTTCGCCTTTAGAAGTTCCGGTATTTCGTATGAGAGTAACCCATTCTCGTCAGCTTCAATTTCAACCCCATAGTCCCAGGTCTTAAGATCAACCGATGACTTCAAACGATAAGTGACGCGAGGAACACCTTTTGCCTCCAAAGTCATGGCTTCATTCCCCAGAGAAAACTGGACTTCGGCGGGAAGAACCACGTAAGCCAATTCATGATTCTCGTCGAAGGGCGATGACCACTTTTCATCACGATAAAGATTTGAACCAGTCAATGTCCCCAGGAAATCGACGAGGGCCCCTTTTTCATTCTCGGATAGATTCAATCGCTGAGCTTGAGTTGGGGCACCACCGGGACGCGGAGGAGGACCCGCCAAGCGGCGGTCCAGACCCGGGGTGACCGCCGGAATCGCGTTGTAATGATTAACGACCTCCAAAAGAGAATCCATCGAACCATCATGCATGAATGGACCATGCGGGCTTCCGTTACGATCCACTAAGTCCCGCAAACTCGGCGAGCGACGATTTGTCAGATCCTGACCTCCACCGATAGATCCAGTGACTCCGTTGTGCCCCGAATTTGGATCGATATCGAAAGTCGGGGGTTGATGACAGGCCGCACATCCGGCGCCACCACCAGGCCCCGGCGGGGCCATGAAAATTCTCTTCCCCAGATTCTCCTGTGCCGTGAAGTTCGTGAAATCAACATTAGGATTCGGCGCAGAAGCAAAGCCCCGATCGTATCTGCTATCGAAAGACTGGATACTTCGAACAAACTGAGCGAGGGCTCGCTGCATGCGAGCTTCGGTCACGCCCTCGCTTCCAAAAACCGCCGTGAACAGGACCTGATAAAGTTCAATTTGAGAGACCCGATTCACCAAGGCGGATAGGTCAGGATCGCCATCGGCCCCACTGAATCCCATTTCGATATGATCCTGAATCGGCTGGGTGGTTTGCTCCTCTAAATTTGGAGCACGCTCATCCCAGAAGAAGCGGTCCTCATTGGCGAAACGGGCATTAACAAGGCGCATCGAATGGCGACCCGTCGTCCCCGCTACTCCCACGCTCGCAATTGCCGAATCACCAAAGGCCTCCTCCTGCTTGTGGCAGGACGCACAAGAAACCATTGAGTTCTTCGAGAGTCTCTTGTCATAGAACAACACCCTTCCAAGCGTTGCCCCGATATCAGTGATGGGGTTATTCCGGGGAGTGTTATCCCGATTAATGTAATCGGGAACCTCTTGATCCGAGTAGGAATGTAGTTTTGTTAAATCAAGAATCGCTTCCTGTGCAGAAAGAGAAACAGAAGCCGCCAATCCGATTGTGATGATCTTCTTCATTCTTCAGAGTTGCAGAACGAAGATGAATGGAAGGTGAATACCCTGCTTGCATGATTACTTCTTTCTTGGCGCAATCTTTAACAAGAAAAAATAAAGGGTATAAGCAATCACTTGAAGCGTGCCGAGATAGAACGGCCATGGGCCCATGTGATCAAATAATGAGCCCCCCGTAGGCTTGTGATTTAGGAAACCATAGTTCGCTCC
>DIHU01000248.1:4470-12819 GCA_002420315.1 Akkermansiaceae bacterium UBA5688 | reverse complement strand
TCCCAAAAGGGCTCCGGCGCCACCCATTCCATGCAGAAATCCCCGTCGGGATAAACCGGGCTGCTCGTGATCTTGTTCCTCCTTATACATAATTCTTGTTCGTTTAATTCGGCTTTCTCAACTTAGTAACTACTGCCCGTTTCGGTCAATTCTTCCTCAATCTTTTGGAGGGAAATTCTGAGCGATCCTGACACGAGAGATTCTGCGAGTGGATTCCAAGAAAATTCAGAAGCTAATAAAATCAGGCGAATGCGTCACGTAGGATCTTGGCCGGATGCCAAGCGGCTCGATCAACGCCATCGGTAATCTGGTGGCGGCAACTGGTTCCAGCAGCAGCGACAAGAATCGATGAATCAAGTTCCTTCAGATGAGGAAAAAGAACCAACGAGCCCACCTGCATTGAGACTTCATAATGCTCTTTCTCGTACCCGAAAGACCCAGCCATACCACAACACCCTGAAGGGATTTCGCTCACCGAATAATTCCCGGGCAATGAAAGCATTTGCAAGGTCGAATCGATTGAAGCGAGCGCTTTCTGGTGGCAGTGGCCATGAACATGAATGGTGCGTGCCTCATCGGTAAAACACGCACTGTCGATTCGGCCCGCATCGGCCTCGCGGGCGATGAACTCGTCGAGCAGCAGACAATGCGACGCGAGCTCGCGGGCAGTTTCGCGAAGCGAGGGATCGACCAAGGCAGGGTATTCATCGCGGAAACCGAGGAGAGCGGACGGCTCGATGCCAATGAGCGGTTCTTCTCCTGAGACAATCGAGGATAGCCGACGGACATTTTCATTGGCGAAGCTCTGGGCTCGCCGGACAAGACCCTTGGAGAGCGAAGCACGTCCGCTTTCGACGTGGTCTGGAAGGTTAACCTCGTAGCCCAAAAGCTCCAGCAGCTCGACAGTTGCGATGCCGGCATCCAGGTCATTGTAATTAGTGAACTCGTCGCAGAAGAGGTGGACTCGCCCGAGACGCTTGCCACGCGTGGGGACAAGTGGATTGCGGAAGGAAAACCAAGAGCGCAGCGTGATGCGGTTGAGTCTCGGAATGCTTCGCTCAGAGTGGAAGCCGATAAGTGGGTTGGCGATACGGCGCAGAATTGGAGTCTGAAAAAATGCGTTGTAGAGCCGAGGTGCAAACGAGGCGAGGCGGGCACTTTCGGCAAAATGCGCAACCATCCGTGAGCGCAACGGCACGCCATTCGCCTCATGATAGTGCTGCTGGAACTCGGCCTTGAGTTTGGTCATATCCACGCTTGACGGACACTCCGACTTGCAGGCTTTACATGACAGACAAAGATCCATGACCTCCTTAATCTCCTCGCTATTGAAGGGGTGCTCGGCATCAGCCGGCTCAGTGAGAATTTGGCGCAGGATATTTGCGCGGGCACGGGTGGTGTGCTTTTCCTCACGAGTGGCCATGTAGCTCGGGCACATCGTGCCGCCGGCCTGCGGTCCTTTGCGGCAGTCGCCCGATCCGTTGCATTTCTCGGAAGCACGCAGCACACCCATGGTGTCGCTAAAATCAAAGACTGTTTCGTAATCCGGCGTCCCCTGCCCCGCGCTGTGACGCAGCGAGGTATCCATTGGCGGGGTATCCACGATCTTTCCCGGATTAAAGATATTTCCGGGATCGAAAAGCTCCTTCACATCGCGCATCAGCTGGTAACAATGGTCGCCTACCATTAGTGGGATAAACTCGCCACGCAGCCGTCCGTCACCATGTTCTCCGCTCAGGGACCCTCGGTATTTTTTCACGAGATGTGCGATGTCGGTAGCGACATCACGAAACAATTTTTGTCCCTCCGGCGTCTTGAGATTAAAGAGTGGTCGGGTGTGGAGTTCACCTGAGCCCGCATGAGCATAGTAGACGCAATCAATGCTGTATTTAGTCGAGAGCAACTCGTCAAATTCGGCAATGTAATAGGGAAGGTCTTTCACATCGACCGCCGTATCCTCAACATTTTCGCGAGGCTTCGTGTCACCAACAACATTGCTCATCAACCCCTGGCCCGCCTTGCGAAGTTCCCAGACTTTATAACCCTCTTCACCCCAGAGCACGGGATAGGAGTATCCCTGCCCGGCGTCCTGCCAACTAGCGACGAGTTCCCGCACTGCGGCCTCAGTTTCTTCCCGGCTGTCCCGGCGAATCTCAACGACCAGGATCGCGCCAGGATCACCCACCACAAAATCCCGGTTCCGTTGCTGAGCAAGGTTCGACTTGGTGCAATCGAGTATGTGTCGGTCAATGAGCTCACAAGCACTTGGCGCGTAAGGCAGAGCGAGCAGGTTGGCCTGCAGCGATTCGTTCACACTCTCAAAATGACCACAAACGAGGGCGGCATGTGAAGGAGGGAGAGGTGAACACGCGAGTTCAATCTCGGTCGCAAAAAGCAGCGTTCCTTCCGAACCGGCAATGAGCTTGCAAAGATTGAACGGTTTCTCGGATGCCGGATCAAAAACTTCAGTATCCATCAAAAGATCAAGGGCATAACCAGTGTTGCGACGGGAAATAGAGGCGAGAGGGAAATTTTCAGTAATTGTGCCCCGATTTTCCGGATCACTTAGCATCGCTCTTACTCCCTGGTAAATCTGCGTTTCCAGACATTCGGGCCCATCACATTTCGCCAAGAACTCCTGTTGGCTGAGCGCCTCAATCCTGACCTCGCTTCCATCACTCAGGAAGCCCTTAAGAGAGACAAGGTGATCTCGGGTGCTACCATAGACAATCGAGTTTGAGCCGCACGAATTATTGCCCACCATCCCGCCCATCATGGCGCGATTGGCGGTGGAGGTTTCCGGGCCAAAGAGCATTTCGCGGGGCGCGAGGAATCGGTTCAATTCATCGCGAACCACGCCCGGTTGGACACGAACGCGGCGGGTCTTCTCATCCACCGAGAGGATACGGGTGAAGTGCTTCGAGATATCGACCACAAGACCGTCGCCAACACATTGACCAGCAAGTGAGGTGCCGGCAGCACGAGGAATTAAGCCAAGCCGATTGCGGCGGGCGAAACGGATCACTTCCCGCAGATCCTCCTCGCTCTCCGGGAACACCACACCGGCGGGTAACTCCTGATATTCCGAGGCATCGGTGGCGTAGAGCCGACGCAGCGTTTCTCCAGTGTCGAGACGACCTGAGATTCGCGAGGCTAGTTGACCAAAAGGAATCACAGTTATTACCTTGGCTCCTCGATCACACAATTCGGGAGCGCTTCCCTTAAAGCTTGAATTCCTTCAGGAGTAAATTTCGTATCATTAACGTTAAGTCGTTTTAGACTTTTTAGCGGCTTCAAATATTCTAGGTCTTTGTCAGTCAGGGGATTTTTTTCAATTTGCAACTCCGTCAACTTTATAAGTTGCCCAATCTCGGGCGGAAGCGTGGTGAGTTGATTACCTTCGAGATACAACCACGTCAGACTTGAGAGCTGGCCAATCTCACGCGGGAGCTTGGTGAATTGGTTATGTCCAAGCCCCAGATAAGTTAGCTTCGTGAGTTGCCCAATCTCGGGCGGGAGTGCGGTAAATTGGATACCACGAAGGGTTAATCCCATTAGGTTCGTGAGCTGGCCAATTTCAGGCGGGAGCGTGGTCAGTTGGTTGCCTTCAAGATATAACCATATTAAATTAGTGAGCTGGCCAATCTCAGGCGGAAGTTTGGTGAATTGGTTTTCTCCGATCCCCAGATGCGTTAGCTTCGTGAGCTTCCCAATCACAGGTGGAAGAGTTATGAATTGGTTATCATGAAGAGACAACTCGATCAGTTTCGTGAGCTTTGCAAGCTCGGGCGGGAGCGTCGAAAGTTGGTTGCCCCAAAGACTTAAATTTGTCAGTTTCGCAAGATCTCCAACTTCGGGCGGAAGCTTGGTGAGTTGGTTGTCCCAGAGCCTTAAATGCGTCAGATTCGTGAGCTGTCCAATCTCGGCCGGAAGCGTCGAGAGACCGTTCCTATTAAAGCTTAACTGTGTTAGCGTTGTGAGTTGTCCAATCTCGGCCGGAAGCTTGGTGAGTTGATTTTCTCCCAGTTCGAGATGCTTCAGACTCGTGAGTTGAAAAATTTCCGGCGGGATCCTGGTGAATTGGTTTCGCTTGAGCCCTAAATAAGTCAGCTTCGTGAGCTGAGAAATCTCGGCCGGAAGCTTGGTGAGTTGGTTATCATGGAGGGTCAAACCGGTCAGGTTTGTGAGCTGTCCAATCTCAGGGGGGAGAACTCGGAGGCCACTGAGAACCAGTAATTTATTCCCACGCTCAACGCATTCAATCATCTTTTTAAGAGCACGTTTCACTTCGGGGTCGTCGGTTCTTTCAGCCGCCTCATCCAATTTCGCGAGAACCGCTGTTCGGTCATATTCGACTGGCTGATCTTCGGCCTTGCTGAGCTGGCAAGCCAAAGTCAAAAGCACAAAAGTAAGCAACAGGGAGTAAGACATTCGAACCATGATTTTTTCTCTGTAAAACATACGGCGTCTCCGAGATCTCTTCCTATTTGTCGGTAGCAACGATGACCCGTAAACCGTAATTGTAGCGGACCGTCGTAGGACTTGTCCAACTATTGCGTTGTGCGGACCGGGACACGGTTGGAACGCTATGAAAAGCCCCACTCCGCAGAGATGGCTTATCGGTTTTCGTAGTATTCTCCGGATCAACACTCGGTGACCTGCTGTAAAAGTCCTTATCATACCAGTCGCGGCAGAATTCCCAGACGTTACCGTGCATATCAAACAACCCCCAGGGGTTGGGCTTCAGTTGGCCAACCCGGTGGGCGTAATCCTCCTTCTGCCCCGCATTTTTTCCACCGTACCAGCCGTAGTCGATGAGTTTCGAAAGGTCATCTCCGAAGGAAAAAGCCGTGGTAGTTCCGGCACGGCAGGCATACTCCCATTGCGCCTCGGTCGGGAGGGATACGTTCCTGCCGGTCTTTTTAGAAAGCTTGCGGCAAAACTCGATGGCATCATAAGAGTCGACAAAGGCGACAGGATAGTCATCGAAGCCCTCTGGTCTCGGCTGCAGACGCATGTATCCCAAGGCCCGCTCTGCCTTCCATGGTTCAGTATCCATCACAGCCTTCCACTGAGCCTGCGTTACCTCGTAGATACCCATATAGAATGGCTTGCTGATCGTCACCTCATGGGCAGGATACTCATCGATCAGGTTTCTCTCGAAGCCCCCGAATTTCTTGACCGTTTCCGCCGGAGTGTCGTGGTTGCCCATCATGAACTTACCGGCAGGAATGAGCACGAGCTTCATCGATACCTCTTTACCAAGGTCCAGCGTGAGCGCCCTCACAATCGCCGAGTCCCCGGACTCTTCGCTCGAATAGTCGACCTTTCCCGTTTTCTGCCCAAAGGCAGTTGACACCAAGGCTACCTGCACAGCGGTTACGAAGATTACTCTTAGCAGAATAGCCGAAAACAGGTTCAATCTTAAAATCTGTAGGTAAGTCATAACTGGTTCCTTTACAGTGGACGACACGGCCCTATATCTATCGTTTTGTAAACGAGTCGTCGGCAACGACGCTAACAATCAAATCGCGCAACCTATAATCATTACTCTTTGACGCTTCCAAAAGGCGATGAATCATTCCAGCGTCTGAATAATTTATCTTTCTCCCCATCGCATATTCCGAAAGCTTTGTAAGCAAGTTCCTGGCAATTTTATCTTGGTCCTCCAGCATCAGGTTCTTTAACCCTTTAATACCCGCGATAGGCCGCCCGTCTCGGTGAGAGGTAGAAGCATCGACCTTTGTGGTGGGTTCAAACTTCCTCGAAGTCTTCTCGGTCTTCTTCGTTTTTCCTTCAGTGGTGACCTCAATCGTTGTCTTAGTGACAACAAATTTCTGATAGGTCTCGCGATAACGACCCAAAACATCAAAATTTTCCATGGCCAAACCAAAAGGGTCCATCTTGCTATGGCAGGAAGCACATTGCGGATTATTTCGATGCTCATTGATCGTGTCTTTGATGGTGAAGGTTTCCGTAGGTGCTTTCAAGGCTCCTACTTCAAGATTGGCAGGAAGTTTCAACTCCAAACCATAAATATTTTTAGCCAACCAGGCACCCCGATAAAACGGGTTGGTGAACTCACCATTGGTGTTCATCATCAAAATACCCGCCTGCGTCATCAGGCCACCCCGCCGGGACTCTTTATCTAGCATGACTTTTCGGAACACCTCACCCCGCCGCTTCTTCTCATCGTTCGTTATGAGCTTCGGGGTTTTTTTGTTTACCATATCTGGCAATTCCATTTCTTCAGGAATAGTCACCTTATAGATCTGATTCAAGGGTTGGTTGATCACTACAAAATCAGATTCAATAAAATTGAGAAGGCTTAGATTCTCATTCAAAATCACCTTGAAAAACTCAATACTTTCTCGCCTCATGAAGGGTCGAAGACCAGCAAATCCTTTAAAGGTATATTTGAGGATCTCAGCTTGGGGATTAACGACGTCTATTTTATGAAGTTCGAGCCACTGTTCGGTGAAATCAGTAACAAAACGCTGAGATCTAGGGTCTTTCAGCATCCTTAAGGCTTCCGCAGAACGAACCCTTGGATCCTTCAACCTCCCTTCGAAAGCCAATTTGATTAGACGATCGTCTGGCAGTGTATTCCACAAAAAGTAAGACAATCTAGAGGCAATCGCATACTCATCGAGATCAAGAGAATCACCTTCGTCCTTATACAAAAACTTGGGTGAGCAGAGCATTATCGTCAAGGCCGACTGCACAGCATCGAGGACGTTTTCATTTGTTTCATATCGCTCTTTGGCGAGATCGAAAAATCGCGTCAACTCGCCGTCACTCACCGGTCGGCGGAAGAGTTTAACGGCCAACTTTCTAATGAATTGTTGATATTGCTTATGGGGGCCGTAATCCTTTAGATCTTCATAATAGGTGTCGTAAAATTCATTTTTTGGAGGCCAACTTTCATAATAGGGGCCGGTCACATCAGCCGAAATGAAGTGCAATAACGCTTTTGGCATTTTGGAGAACGCCTTCCCGGCCGGCCGCGGGGGTATCGTCTTGAGCTTACTGAGATCCTTGGGCAATGGATACAAGTAATTATAACTATAAATAACTGCATTCTGTCCTGGTTCCAAATAGATCCGCACTTTGTCGCTTAATAAAAAATCCTGCGTGCTCAGTGCTTTTTTGCTGAGTTTAGGATCTATATTAGTTGTGATCCTCAATCGTTCATTTTCTTTACCCAAATCAACCTTAAAATATAGATCACGTTCCCTAAGAAAAGCACCAGTAACGGTTGGGTCAATAAACGTAAAGTGCCCATTGACCTTCACATCATAATGGCCGGGTACTGTGTCACCATACTTCAATCCAAACCCACGGGATGCATCATTATAACGATACCCTTCGGTCGTCATACCGTCATTAAAAAATTCATAACCCGCGACTCCATCGCTACCTAATCTGCGGCCTAGACCGTTATCATAACTATGATTGGTTGTAGAAGGCTCGGGCATGCCTCCCACGACCTTCCCTGCTATTTCAGAGGCAACTCGGAAGTAGCTATCCATCGCATAGGGTGACATCACCAATTTATCGCCTTCATTATCAAAGCCATCCCTAGTGTTATCGACAGGTAAGTGGTTTTTGACTTCTAAGTCTGTGAAAAAAGCATCATTAATTGTGTTCTCATATTCCATGCGATTCAAACGTGTGAGCACACCGGGCAACTTTTTTTTGATTGAGAAATACTGCTTGGCCAAAAGCTTCTCAAAGGCTTCCAACTCCTTCACCGAGGGCTGCTTCCTAGCTTTCTTGGGCGGCATTTCCTTTTCTCTCAAAACCGTCAAGAGTTCATTGAGCAATTTGTGATTGGCCCAATCTTTACTATTAAACATTTCAAAATTATAATCCCCCTTACTCTTTTCATTGCCATGACAACTCACACAATAAGAGTTCAAGAAAGCTCTGCTTCGGTCGATCTCCGCAAGGTGCTTTTCAGCGCCTCCCGAAGTAGCACTCCCTAAAGCTACGAACACCAGAAATACGAGAAGGGAACGGGATCTCATAAAGCTAATCTTTCTGCAGACGATCGGCAGATAAGAGCCCACCCGCAGAAGAATTCTGGAGAATCCCACTAGGTCAGTTGTTGTTAAACCGACTCTACAACTTGGCACTTTCACTGCTGGTGGCAAAGCTGTCAATTTCAACCCCAAGATGTTGCAAGGCTGCAAGGTAAACGTTGTTCCGGTTGTCTGTGCCGTTAAATTTAATGTGTTTACCATGCTCAAAGCCACCACCAGCGACAACCACAGGATTGTTCTTCATACCGTGAGGGCCTTCTTCTTTACTAATGCTCAGGGAACTAGTGATCAAACAAACCGTCTG
>DIHU01000248.1:2491-4091 GCA_002420315.1 Akkermansiaceae bacterium UBA5688 | reverse complement strand
GCCGTCTGCATCATGTAGCCTTGGTCAGCCTCGATATTTTTTAGCAAGCCCTCTTTGGTAGCGACTTGGTGAGAATCAGTATGATGCCCAAGCCAATTCCATTCCGAATACACGTTGGCCACCCGGGTGACGTCATATTTGAATGCCAAAAAGAGCAAATCCAAATATGTTGAACGTTGATTGAAGTGCGGGCACACTAAGATCTTTTGCGAATAGTCACTGAGGCCATCCGTTTTGAACTTCACGTTTTCAGGGAATGGCACATCTACGTGTTTTTGATTCAACCAACGTTCAGATCGTTGAATCGACTTTTCAGATTCGCGCAAACTAGAAAAGTATTCATCCAATTTGGCGCGGTCTTCCCGAGAAAGTTTATTCATCATACTCTTGGCATCATCTCTACTGGCATCGAGCATCGATTTTTTGAGCGCCAGCAATTCGGCCCGTTTCGTTTTATCGACCTTACCGAATATGGTTTCGAACAAAATCTGGACGTCAGCGATTGGGGAAACGGGCAATCCACCCTTCCAGGAAATGCCATAGGAATTCCTCTGTTCAACAACCAAATTTCTAATGCGCGTGTCATTGCCTATATGAGAAGCCGCAACCTCATCAACTGAATCTTTAATCAACTGAGGATTTGTGTGATCAGCATATTCAGCAAAAGCATACATCGTGCTTTCGTGATTCCCGTAATTTCTTAAATTTGTACAGAGAGTAAAATCATCCTTTAATTTTTCCAGCGGCTGGAAAGTAGAAGAGCTCTGGTAACCTCTACCCGTCGATGTCGGGAAGTTGTCAGAACACATGCCATTGCCGATATTCATGCAGAATAATCGATTCGCCTTCACGGCATCATGGCCCTTCGCTTCTTGACCGAAGCTTTCCAATGCCGGCAAGGTTAATAAGCAACCTGCCGACTTCAACACATCTCGCCTATTCATATGGCTACGTTTCCCTTCTTGGCGCGTTTTCATACTATATGGCTATCATTATCGAACAATTTTAACAATTTGGACATACAATTTGTTAAAAAAAACAAAGTATTAAATTCCGGACGACTCAGTCAGCTCCGTTACTCAGTCACAGACACGGCCAACTCGTTTACGCCGAGCGAGATATGGTAAAAAAAAGAGGTGGACCCCAGTGACCAACAATAGGGCGAGCACGATGCCAGCGGGAAGAAAAACCCAAAGCTTGAAATGTTCGTTAAAGAAGGACCCGTCATGAATACTCTCAATTAGATCGGAACGGCGAAAGGCCACCTGAAGGATCTCAGCCGTCTCGGCATCGATCTGGACTTCATAGCGGTTTTTACACCGCACTTTGACCACGCCCTTGCCAGGCCTAACGTCCAATCGGTCAACATCCTCCCAAGTCTCAATTTCTGCCTCGGGGACGGTCCTCGCCACCTCAAGAATGCGGTCAAAGCCGATTGCCGGCTCTGTCCCAGCACCGCTCTGGGTCGGCGGCTGGACGTAGGATGACACCTTCTTCAGTTGCAGGACAATGCCGGAGAAGATAATTACCGTGATTGGCAGTAGAGCGATGATAGATCCCCACCGATGAAACACACGACTTTGCCTGGAGAGTTTCATAA
>DIHU01000248.1:0-2105 GCA_002420315.1 Akkermansiaceae bacterium UBA5688 | reverse complement strand
GCGCTTCGGCCATGAGTCCCCGCGACAAGGTCGCCGGTGCCCGCATGAAGCGCTAAATCATGCACTGCACAGGTTGGCAGTGTTTTGCAGAGCGAGTGCCAGGTCTTTCCATTGTCGATGGAACAATAGGCACCCAGTTCGGTCCCAACATACAGGATATCCTGATCATTCGGATCTTCGCGTATCACATTGATTGATTCTGAGGGCATGTTATTTACGAGAGATTTCCATGTCTTCCCGAAGTCGTTAGAGACATATAGATAAGCCTCAAAATCGTCCTCACGATATCCCGTCAGTGAAATAAACACCTTACTTTCATTATACTTCGATGCGACGACACGACTGACCCATTTGTGCGGTAAGCCATCGTTGATCTTTGACCAAGTCGCGCCATCATCCAACGTCACATGCACTTGTCCATCATCCGTACCAGCATAGAGCAAGCCCTTCTTAAGAGCGGATTCGGAGATGTCAGTGATTGTTCCAAATGGAACATCTCCCTGCCTTTCTGGGCCCATATTCCCTGACAGTTCGGGGCTGATACATTTCCAACTGTCGCCGCGGTTCTCGCTCTTGAAAAGCATGTTGGCACCAGCGTAGAGAGTCTTGGAATCGTAATGCGACAAGATGAAGGGAGTCATCCAGTTGAATCGTAATTTCTTCCCCTCCGGCGCTGGGCCAGGTCGGATACCACGACTCTTCCCTGTCTTCAGATCTTTTCGCGCCATTGAGCCAAACATGCCCTCGAGATACATCGTATCAAGATCGTTAGGGTCAATCAGCGTCACGTAGTTGTCACCGCCGTGATCCCACTCCCAGTGCTCCTCGCCAAGGACCATGGGCTTCGCCTCACCACCAAGTATACCGTTATCTTGGGTGCCACCCCATATCTTGTAAGGCTCGCGCGCATCCACCGAGATCGCATAGAATTCGGCGATGGGTAGCGTATTGACGTGGAGCCAAGTCTTGGCCCGATCGTGCGAAACATAGAGCCCGCCATCGGTAGCCAGCATAACCCGATCCGGGTCATCGGGATCAATGAACATGTCGTGATTGTCGCAATGAGGAGTGGTGCGCCGAGCTTTGTATGAAAGCATTGGAACGGTCCGCTCGGAGATAATAGACTGGGTCTTACCTGCATCGGGAGAATAGAGAAGATTGAAACCCACGATAAAGATCTCGTCTTCGTTGTCTGGCATGACCCTGATGAGGCAGAAATCATAACCAATTCCGGTCTTAACCCTACCCTCATGGGTTTTGCGCCAGCTTTCGCCTTTGTTATCGGATCGATAGACTTCGCCCCCGACGCCGCGGTGGTCACAGATGAGGTAAACAACATTCGGATTGGAGGGCGCGATCGTGATTCCCATTCTACCGACCTTCTCACCAGTGGGAAGCCCCTTGGTCAAAAGTTTCCAAGTCTCGCCCGCGTCAGTGGACTTGTAAATTCCGCTGCCAGGACCAGCGATAACATTGTTCCAAGCCTTCCTATCGCGCTCCCAGGCAACGGCATACAAGATCTTATTATCGGACGGGTCGATGGCAACTTCCACAACACCTACCTTCTCGGAAATGTAGAGGATCTTTTTCCATGTCTTGCCACCGTCGGTGGTTTTAAAAACGCCGCGCTGCTTGTTGTAGGTGTATTGATGGCCAAGGGCAGCAACATACACGACGTCATCATTCTTAGGATCGATGATGACGCGGCCGATGTGGTGAGTGTCGTTGAGTCCCATGTTCTGCCATGTGCCACCCGCGTCGATAGATTTAAATACCCCCGTCCCGGCAAAAGAACTACGTGCCATGTGCGGTTCACCAGTGCCGACCCAGACCAGGTTCGGGTCCTTGTCCGATACCGTGACGACCGAGATAGAGGAAGTCGACTCGTTCTCAAAGATCGGTTTCCAAGTCGTGCCATTGTTGAGGGATTTCCATAGATTACCCGACCCGGAGCCACAGTAGAGGGTCGACTTACGCTTTTTGACCGACCAAACGCTCTCGATCTTCCCACCCTGGATTCTGGGACCAACGGCCGTCCATTCGATATCCCTGAATATTGAGGATTCCCTCAGCTTCACATGTTGATCCCAGGCCTTCATGCGCAC
>DIHU01000120.1:4791-12693 GCA_002420315.1 Akkermansiaceae bacterium UBA5688 | reverse complement strand
TGAACGGGTTCTTGAGAACCCCTCTACCAACTCAAATCCGCGCGATATAGTTGGTATTCAATCAAGCCTTAAAGCAATTCCGGAGTATCGCCAACGCTTTGCTGACCGCGCATTCATGCACCTTACCGGAGACGGAGCTCTTACTCCTGCAAAAACAAGGGCTCGTTGGGAAAAATATGCGACAACCATCGACAAAGCTGTCATTGCCGAAGCAGCCCGCTGGGGCGACCACCGCCGCTCAGCGGCATACGATCGTGACGAATGGTTGACGGAACAAGACCGGCTCTACAAAGCCTATTTCCCTTTCAGAACCAACAACGTCATTAGGCAACTTAAAAACTCTAATTTATACCCTGCGCTAGAATCTCCTAGTTTTGCCATTAACGGACAAATATCGAGAGGCGGATTTGTAGGAGAAAACAATCAACTAACCCTCAATGGTGAAACCGGAACCATCTACTACACCCTTGATGGAACAGACCCCCTCAGGTCAGATGGGACAATTTCTCCACAAGCTATTCCAATCTTCTCCGGCGTGGCGATAGAATCAGTCTTTCCATTTGAATCAGACCAATGGCGTTACCAAGCCTCCTCGGTTGCACTTTCCTCAAGCAATGTTGTAAGGACAAATCCCGCTTCGGAATACAATTCCAACGATTGGAAACACCCTCAATTTGACGACAGCTCGTGGGACGAAGGGCAGGGCTTAATCGGAGGGCGCACCGCCACCTCAATCAATGCCGCTCGCGCAAACACAATTCTAGATATCGGTTCCTTCGGGAGTGGCTACCCCTCCGTCTACTTCCGAAAAAAGTTCGAGGTGATTGATGCTGCTGATGTCACCTCACTCACTTTCTCAACAATCATGGACGATGGACTTATTGTTTATCTTAATGGGAAAGAAATGTTCCGGGAAAACATGAAAGCCGGGACTGTAACCTACAACGACTTTGCACTCCGCAGTTCTAACGAAACCGAAAGTTTTGAAACAGAAATCCCTCTTGCTCCAGGCGATCTTATCGAGGGAACAAATACGCTCTCGATTGAACTTCATAATTCTAGCGCCAATAGCAGCGACTTAGGAATCGATGTCGCCCTTTTTCTTTCGCGCCCCGCCGGGGAGCCTATTATTAATCTTCCAGAATCAGCGCTAATCACAGCACGTTTAAAACTTGAAGATGAGTGGTCTGCCGCCATATCCGGGACGTTTCTCTTGGAACAACCGGCAAACGCTTCAAACCTCGTAATCAGCGAGGTCAACTACCACCCGCGGGAAGCCACCTTACTAGAGAAAACTGACGCTGCGCCCCTTGATCTAGAAAACAAGGATCTCTTTGAATTTCTAGAGCTCACCAATACCGGGGCTACTGCAATCAATCTTGCCAATCTCTCTTTCACGGAAGGAATCTCACTTTCGCTCTCCCCTTACCCGATTGCTCCCGGTGAACGGGCACTCGTCGTGCGGAATCCAAACGCTTTTCTCGAACGATATGGACAGGATCTTTCCAGCCTGATCGCGGGAACTTTTGCTGGAGGTCTAGATAACGATGGTGAAACCCTAACTCTCGTCGATAGCGCTGGAAACCTGATCAGCTCTTTCACCTTCAATGATTCAGGTTCCTGGCCAGCCCGCCCCGACGGTGATGGATCGTCATTAGAGCTCCGTGACCTTACCGGCAATCTTTCTCATTCCGATAATTGGGTTCCCAGCGTTGCCTTCCATGGTTCCCCGGGGACTTACGGCCCCATTGCCGATCGCAGAGTGGTAATCAACGAAGTCAGATCAGCTGACACCGGCTTAGACTTCATCGAACTTCACAACACAACTGCCTCCCCCCTCGAAATCGGGGGCTGGCTTCTTACCGACTCCAAGAGTGTTTATCGCTCATACGAACTCGCCCAAACAACTCTTGGTGGGCTTGGCTATTTTGTAATTGGGGAAAGCCAATTTCATCCCGCTCCAACAAACCTTATTACCAACTATGCGGGAGTCGCGGGATCAAGTCCAACTACTGTAAAGAGCACTGCTCATGGATTATCTACCGGAGATCTTATCACGATTGATGGTTACAACGGCTTTTCAAATTTTAATGATAGCTTCGAAGTGATTGTCATCGATCGAAACAGCTTCATCATCGACGCGACATTCCTCGACAATTCCTCCATCAAAGGGAATTGGCAGACTGGCCGCCCCTTTGGGCTCAATAGTGGAGGAAATGGCGACAACCTCTGGCTCGTCGAAACCGACAGCTCGGGTCACCCCATCAACTTTGTCGACCAGGTGGAATTCGCAGCAGCAGCTCCAGGAACCACTCTCGGACGTTGGCCGGATGGCATGGGGATGAACACGCTCTTCACAATGACAGCTCGCACACCGGAGGCTCCAAATAGTGGGCCTTCCCTCGGACCAGTCTTTATCTCCGAAATTCACTACGCTCCAACAAGTTCTGATTCGCACGAATTTGTCGAGCTCACTAACATCGGGGATACCGCGGTCTCACTCGAATTCTGGAAACTCCGGGGGGGACTCGATTTCAACTTTAATTCTTCTCACCGCATCGCCGCAGGTGCATCAATCGTCGTTGTCACTTTTGATCCTCAAATCAATATCGCCCAAACTCTTGATTTCCGAGACACCTTTGGGATTACGACCTCAGTGCCTCTGATCGGACCCGCAACCGACGGTCCGCTCAATAACCTAAACGGGACAGTGCGACTTCAAAAAGGCCTGGACGAAGATGGTTCGGACCAAGTTACAGCCGATGACGTTCGCTATCAATCGACTCTTCCTTGGCCTATTGTTACAGGGGGTTTATCCCTAACACGTAATGGAGCAATTGACTTTGGAAATTTCTCGAGCTCTTGGAATGCGGCACCTCCTACACCTGGGAGAATGCTTAAAACCGAAAGCTACCAAAGCTGGGCTTCAAAAAATGGTATTGGCCTCGAAGATCTAGATCCCGACGGCGATTCACTCTCAAACCTTCTCGAATTTTCACTTGGAACCGATCCAAATTCTCCCGATGAATTCGCTTCTCTCTTCCGCATCGACCCCGACGGAACAGTTAGTTTCACCAGACATATTAACCACAGCGGAGTAACCCTTGAATTCCAGACGTCTACCGATCTAAAGACGTGGGCAACAAGGGAGACTGTTGTTAGCGAATTATCGGGATCGATCCAAACAAGGAAATTCACCTTAAATCTTTCGGAGACTAGCAAGACCTTCTGGCGTCTTCGAGCTCTTGCCCTATAAGCGAATTAAAAGGAGTCCTCTCAACCAAATTATCTAGATTTTCCCCCATTCTCTATCCTTTGAATAAAAACATTTTTGGATTCAAATAGCGACGGATTAGAGAACGCCTAACTAGTAGCCATTTTTTAAAGAGAAGGTTAATTAAAGCCGCTCTTGCCAGACATGAATCCATGGTTTCAACTTCTCAAAATAACGTTATGAAATTTGGAATTATTGGAGCTGGGATGATCGGACATTTCCACGCCAAAGCAATTACTGCCATGACCGGGGGAACTCTCCACTCGGTTTTTGATCTTCGCCAGGAGGCAGCAGATAAACTCGCTCACGAATATGGAGCTAAGGCCTTCTCCAACATCGCAGAATTCCTAGCCGAATCCGAACTGGAAATCGTTACCGTCGGCACCCCCAGCGGTGCTCATCTCGACCCAACCTTGGCCGCACTCAAAGCGGGGAAACACGCCATCGTCGAAAAACCACTTGAGATTACCATCCCCCGGATTGACGAGTTAATGTCGGCCGCCAAAGAAAATGGCAAAACCCTTGCAGCAGTCCTAAATCGAAGATTCCACCCCGGAATGGACGCTTTCAAAAAAGCAGCCGACGAAGGTCGCTTCGGGACCCTCGCCTCAGCTTCAGCGTATATTAAGTGGTATCGCGAACAAGCTTACTACGATTCAGCTGGATGGCGCGGAACCTGGGCTCTCGACGGAGGTGGAGCCCTCATGAACCAATCGATTCATACTGTCGACGCTCTCATCTACCTCGCAGGACCAGTTAAAAGCGTTCAAGCTACAACAGTTTGCCTTGCTCATGAGCGAATCGAAGTCGAGGACCACTGCGTCGCCATTATTGAATTCGAGAATGGCGCGCGAGGAGTCATCGAAGCCTCAACCTGTACCTGGTCAAAGGACGGGCACCCTGCCCGAGTCCAACTCGCTGGAACCGACGGATCGGCCTTTCTTGCCGACGAAGCGTTTGAAATTTGGGACTTCCGTGAAGAGAAGCCTGAGGATATAGAAATTAGAAGCACCCTTATGAAGGGACAGGAAGCCGGCCTTGGGGCAAATGATCCCACCGCCATCAACTTCCACCAGCACCAACGAAACTTCGAAGAAGTAGTCGCGGCCATCAACGAAGGCCGGCAGCCATCAACTTCAGCAACCGAAGCTCGAAAATCAGTTGAAGTAATCACTGCAATTTATGAGAGCGCACAAAATAACGGGAAGAAAATCCTCCTCTAACTAAGCCATTATAATCTTCCTAGTTCCTAATTCTAACGCTTTAACACTAAGCTAAGCTTCTAAAAGGAACGATCTTTTCTCCAACGATTCATTAAGACCTTAAATCAAGACCGTTGTTTTAAAACTGCCATGAAAATGCTCGTTTCAATTATTTGTTCTTTAAGTATTTTACAAGCAAAGACTCATCCCTCTCCCTCTGATCCTCAGGCAACTGAAGAAGTCAAAATTCTACTAAAGCGCCTACACGATCAGTCAGAAAAGGGGATAATGATCGGACACCAAGACGCCACAGCATATGGAGTGGGCTGGAAATCTGGAATCGGTAAAAGCGATATTAAAGAAGTTTGTGGGGACTATCCGGCAGTTTATGGCTGGGACCTCGGGGATATTCATCTAGATCAAAATCTTGATGGCGTTTCCTTTAGTAAAATGAAACGTCTGATTCGCGAAGCTGATACCCGTGGCGGAATCAATACGATTTCGATGCATCTCGATCACCCGATAAGTGGGCGCAATGCTTGGGATAACACAAAGGTGGTGGGCAAACTCCTTCCAGGAGGAACCGCAAATAAGAAATTTTTAACAACCTTAGATTTGGTTGCTTCTTTTTTAGCTGATTTGAAGCGTGAAGATGGCAGTTTCATTCCTGTTATCCTGCGACCCTTTCATGAACACAGTGAACAATGGCCTTGGTGGGGCCTGAGCCACTGTGAGGATGGCGAATTCATAGCTTTATGGCGTATGACCGTGAATTATTTACGCCTTACAAAGCAGCTCCATCATATTCTTTATGCCATCTCTCCTCAAGATGTAGTCGACGAAAAAGACTATATGGAAGGCTATCCTGGCGACGATTATGTCGATATCTTTGGACTCGATTATTACAAAATCTGGAAGCATCGAGATGTCCATAAAATGGGCGAGGCTCTTTCGATGGTTGCAAAACTGGCTCACTCTCACGGTAAAATATCAGCTCTGACCGAAACTGGAATTGACAAAGTTCCTATTTCAAATTGGTGGACGGAGCGCCTCCTGCCAGCACTCAACCACGATAAATGGTCTCGCAAAACAGCTTGGGCATTATTGTGGCGTAACAAATCCCGTGGCCATCATTTTGGCCCGTATCACGGACATCCAAGCGCTCCTGATTTTACAAGGTTCTATGATAGCGAGCTTACAATCTTTGAAGGGCAGACTGGAATGCCGAAAGTCAGGGCAGCCCAAGAAAACCTGATCAAAAATCAACACTGCTTATCGAACGTGGCTAAGGTCGTCCAACAAGGAAAGGTCATTTACCATGGGGCTGTGAATTCCACCTTCCCCGGAGATCGCCCCATCACTGATGATACTTTATTTCCTATTTGGTCGATGACAAAACCGATCACCAGCGTGGCCGCAATGATTTTGCATGAGCGCGGTTCATTTGGACTAGATGATCCGGTTTCTAAAGTAATCCCCCAACTTTCTCAGCTGAAAGTTCACAATCAGAAAGGCACCGTGGAACCGATTAGGAGGGAGATCACATTCCGGGACCTTTTACGACACACTTCGGGGGTTTATGGTTACGACGGATCCTTTCATGAAGAGGGAACATGGAAAGAGATCATAGAATTGAAAAATCTCGCTGAGATGATCGACCTTCTGGTAAAACAACCACTTAAACATCATCCTGGAGAGCGTTATACATATGGCATGAGCACCGCTATTCTTGGGAGAGCGATCGAAATAATATCGGGGCAGGACTTCGCATCTTTTCTCGAGAAAGAAATCTTTCATCCTCTAGGGATGGAAGAAACCAGCTTTCATCTTAATAAGATAGATCGAGAACAAAGATTTCAGCCGCTATTTGTTAAAGAGAAAGAGAATTTTCGTCGAGGAACCAAAGCAGAAGATGAATTATATTATCAGCCCGGAAGCGCTTTAGCTTTAGGAGGCGAAGGTTTGATTTCAAATCTTCGTGATTATGGCCGATTTTGCCAAATGTTAGTTGATCGGGGGCGGACTCGTGATGGCAATAAAATCATTTCTGAAGAGACGCTATCAATTATGCTGAGTGACCAAATGGGGGAAACTCCCGGTTTTGGTGGAGAGCGTTCCCCAAACAAATTGGGTTTAGGATTTTATGTTTTAGAAAATCCTGAACTAGGTGTTAATGGAGCGCCAAAGGGGATTTATGGCTGGGGGGGATATCACACTACCCACTTTTGGATTGATCCAGTTAACGAACTCTACGCTATTTTTTTGACTCGTTTGTATCCCACACCAAGCGAAAGTTTACAGATTTTCAGGACGGCGGTCTATGAAAGTCTTGGGCCGTAAATCTTTCGCGTAATAAGGTCTCTTTGACACCTGGGGGAGAGCAACAAGGAGAATCCCGAAGCTTATTTCAAACAACTTACAACTCTGGTGGAAGATTTAAGAAAAGATCTTAGCATGCCTGAGTTTTCCTTCATTGTTGGACAAGTGAACGGCAATTAAGGCCAAGATTGGGGCGAATAATGATCCGTCCTGTCGTTCCCTCCTTGTAGTTCAAAGCGACTCAAAATTCACTTATCAAGAACCTCTGCGGTTGCTTGATCTGCCTTTTCTGTATCTTTCTGGTGACTCCATCCTAACTCTAGTTTGAAAGTGACACAGGAGACATTGACAAAACACGTCGCAATGATCGGCAGCAAAAGGATAAACTTCATGAGTTGAAGAAAACTATCCGAAGAAAATTACTACAAGCCTTTATTTCTTCAATGACGACCAAAAAAAACGTGCCGAGGTGATCCTAGACACGTTTGAAAGTGATGGGAACCTCGCCGCTGGCGGAGCCGCAATTACTTGTGCGAGTGATTCGAATCATCTTTGCAACACTCTCCACCTTCGCCACAGCAAGAGGCGGCTTTAGTGCAGGTGCAGCTCGAGAAAAGAGCCAGACTGGCGCATGCGATGATGATAGAAATAATCTTCATGAGTCTGATGAAACGATAGCCCGCGCGCCTTGACAAGAAAAATCCTTCTCGAGAAATAGGCAATTCAGGCGCCAACAGATATAAAAATTTAGATCTATTTAGTTCTTACATAGCCAGGAGCAATTCCGGTCTGGCTACCTCAAAATCTTAATTATTCTCGGCCCTCCACATGAATCCGATAAAATCTCTCAGCGAAGACCGCATTAACTGGACTGGTGGATCTGAATTTCATGGTAGCGGTGCCATCCCCATTATGGTCAGTCGCGACGTGAGTCATTTCTTTTTCGCTCGTCCAGCTAATTAAGTCATTACTTCCCTGCAGTGAATACTGAAGCCCGACAGCTGCAAGATTTATCCTGAAAGACACTGTAAAGAAGTCGTCCAATCCATCACTCGCCTCCCGATCTAGACTCAAAGAAGGTAACGAACTACTAGATCCGTCGTCAGA
>DIHU01000120.1:0-4399 GCA_002420315.1 Akkermansiaceae bacterium UBA5688 | reverse complement strand
TGAATCATCACCACCTGGAGTCCCATTGAAGTCAACACTTGCACGCCAGCTCGTTGGCTGACTGTGATCCGGATTTGATACAGCGTCATTTAGAACAAGTGAAAAGCCAGAACCATCACCCGCTGCCTCGGGCCAAGGAAATTCAACACCATAGGTAAAGTCGCGAATCGAGAAACCGCCTGCATCCAATAAAACAATCTGTTCCCCCTCGTTTCTTAAAGACCCATCGTATTCACCTGCAATATTTGCGGAACCATAGCGCAATTCAAAGCCAGCTTGATTACCTACAAGGAGGACACGCTCTCCAGGACCAAGAATGCGTGCTCTCAATGGAAGAGAGTTATCAAAGCCGGCGAAGTCGATCCCATCAACGAATGAGATCCCCTCTAAATTAATCGCCTGATCAGGATCTATATTGAGGAGCTCAATGAATTCGAAATCCCCTCGACTATCAAATCCGACACTAGTTTCGCCCGAGGAAGGTGAAGCTGGACGATAATGAATTTCAGAGATCACTAGGTTCTCAACAGAGGCTGGGACTGCACTGACTACGAAGCCGGCTTGACTTAGAGGACTCCACTTAAACCCGTCAAAGCTTCGAGCACGAACATCAACAGATTTGTCTAAGTTAATTGCAGAAGAGTAGACGAGGGCGTTTGCACTGACCGCATCGCCTCCTCCTCGGCTCGCAGATAGCAGGCATGACCAAAGGGCATCGTTGCTGCCCCGCCCTCGATTGAGCCCTTGGATTGCGAGAATGTTTTCACCTACTCTTAAAAGGTTACCTCCCCCTGATATTGAATAGGGAACGTATTCAATAGCTTCATCATCATCGTGAGAACCCTCAGCAATTGAATCCCAAGCAAGATCAGAAGGCGCATTAGAATCCTTGGCAACTTCAGCACCATTTATGAAGGCCACGAAACTGTCGTCGTAGCGCATCTTCAAAGTAAGGCTTTCCAAAGAATCAAGTTCAGCTTGTGATGAAATCGTGAAGGGAATTCGAATATAACAACTGCCATTTTTTGAAGCCATCTGACTTTCGACATCTAAATTAAAGTAGTCATCATAAAGATTGCTTGAACTTTTCTCGTAGCCGACGCCTTGGTTCCCGGAAATCCAGCTGGTAGGATTGGGAGGGGGAGTAACGTTAGTCCACTCACCAATTGTCAAATTGCTACCTCCATTAGTGGCAGAAGGGACAAGAACCTCGCACGGGGCATTCTCTTCAATGAGTGCGATTGATGGACTTTTACCGAGACGGGGATCAGAGCCGTCTAGAGTGTAGTAAATCTTTGCGCCTGCCCAATTGTTTGGTTCTCCCATTGCAAGATCGAATCCAGATTGAACCTCCCCTCCATAGCTATTGAAAACAGGAGGCTTTGCGTTTCCATTGGAACCACGGGACTGAGTTTCCATCCAAGCAAGCCTCGTCGTAAGCCAGTTTTTCATCCAATTAACCTCAGCTTGGTGCGTGCGTCGGGAAGCGAAACCATCAGCATTCGGCCAGAGATATCTCCCGAGCGTATTCCACTCCTGAAAATTTCTAGTCACAGCATTCGGAGTTCCCCTACTGCCATCAAGTTCGGCATCATGACGATCAATCATAGCCATCATGTTACGAGTTGAGAGTAAGCTCCGGCGTAAAAACCAAAACCGATCCCAGTAAGCCAAGGTGAATTCTTTGTCCGTAAAGAGGGTGTCATACCAATAGTAATCACTTCCTCCCACTTGTGGATAATACCATCCACGCGGATTCTGCCCATTGAGATAGTTAGCATTCCCAAGTCCTAAGTTGAAATCCCAGACAGGAAGGGCTCGGATTTTCCCGCTCCGAGATTTTGAAAAATAAGTACTGATGCGATAACCGTCGATATCCTTGAACGCTTCGGTATATAGGTGCGAGTCAATGAAACTTAAACGGTCTATATAAGCTTGATACCCCTCGTCAGGATCATCAAAGGAATCACCATGAAGAGCAGCCTCCATTTCATTAACGTATTTACGAAGATACAAGAACTGAGCACTGTTTGGACGCTCGGGTTCATGCATATCAAGTGGAACCCTCTCGATTGAAGTACTCCACGCCCTACTGTAGGGACCCTTGTCTTTCTTAAAAATATATCCGCCGGTAATGAGTTTCGGATCAACGGTTCGATCACCAAGCCTTTCGATATCCACCCTTTCCTTACCACGTTTAATTTTTTCCATCAAAACGTAAACACCGCGATAGTCATTAAGGGTTACAGTTCCGCGGTTACGGTTCATGAAGACTTCGACATACTGAGTTCTAACGCCACCAAAACTACCACCGGTCGTTCGAGCAGTCTCATAGACGATCGCATTTCGCATGAGAGTTTTGTCCGAATAAGGAGCGTAGAGAATCCAGTCAGACTCGGCTGGCATTCCTAAAACCGAGACTTTCTTATCCTCGTTCTCACTATTCCATGTCTCCCAAGCATATTGTTTTTTTGGAAATCCCGCGGAAGATTGCCCACGAATATGCATTCCCCCCCTGCCCGTGAAATCTGGCTCAGGATCATTTATTTGGGCGATTCCAGTAAGCTCATCGCGGTCGATGACTACTGTATAAACAGGTTGAAAACTACGGCCGGAGCTATCGATATTTACGCCATTTGTATCAACCACCACGATAGGTAGATTAGAAGTGAAATTTCTAACACTTGAAGCCAACTCGAGGAAAGTGCGGCTTTTGACCTCACCTGGTAATCGTCCTTGTTCATAAACTCTTGCGCGAATCGTCGTAGTGTCTGAGATATTGAAACGTGACGAATAAACGCGCGATGTCGCATTTGGAATTGAGCCATCGGTGGTATATCGCACCAGCGCTGTCGGGGAAGAAGGGGGAAGAATCTCTAAGCTTGTAGAGCCTGAGAAGGTTCCACCGGCACGGTCAAATTTGACCCCCTCGGCAGGTGGACCAGCGGCCTGCAAGCCAGAATTGATTCCCTCAGGAGTTGGATTCTCCAAATAACCAAGGGAACGATTGTTACCAAGTGCTCCGTAGGAAATATCCTGGGCCTGCTCCAAATAATTAAACTCTGAAACTACCGTTACCCCATCAGGTGCAATGAGGGCCAAGTATCCGCCCTCTTTAGAGAGAACAAAATTTGTATGGAGCGAATTATCAGTGAAAGTCCGATCTTTTCCCGAGGCAAATATGACAAAATGATCAAAAGGCGAAAGAATCACTCTTGGCATTCGCCAAAGAGTCTTTTGCTGGGGATCGTTAGTGAGATAGTATCCACTGAGATTTTGATCTTGATCCTGGCCATTGTAGAGCTCAATCCAATCGGGATTATCGAGATCTTCATCCTCAAGACTGTTCTCGTTGCAAGCGACAAATTCATTGATGACTAAGCCAATTGGAGCCGGGGGCTCGGCAATCTCAACTTCCAATGATACGTTATCAATATCAAGGTCCATAGACGCCCCTCCGGTACGGCCACCAATCTGGATGCGGAAGTCATCAGGTGCTCCTTCAAGAACATAGTCAGTGAAAACACTTTGTCCATCGAGTGTAGCATTGAGGATTGCTCCACCCCCGCTGCGAACCATTGAGATCTGAACAGGAACCCACTCACCAGAAGGCAAGTTGTAAGCAACATCAGCACTTTCCTGTCCATCGTAGCTCACAGTAGCGTTGGTGCCATTAAAGGTCCGGAAACCAACTCCAACGGAATTGGAGAGAAGATAACGCTCTTCAACATCCCCAAAACCACCCGTCCCAGGGCGGACGAGATCATTCCCGTGAGTTGCGACATCAACAAAACCGATCCCAAAGCCGTCAGCTTCAATATTGCGCGCGCGAATGTCCATGGACAAGGTAGCAGTTTGCCATCCAGCAGTTCCCGTAGCAGGGAATGCAATGTTATTGCCTGCATCTCCTACATTATTAAGCAGATTGTAGTAATTTCCGGCAGGACCGCCTCCAACAACGGAACCAACTGGAGCACCTCTGAAAGCTGCCTGAGTGTAGTCGAGACCATTTCCGTCAAAGTCTGTTAAGACGGCAGCTTCTGATAAAAAAGAAAAGGAAAGCCAAAGAAGTAAGGATAAATTCGTATGTTTTGAGACCATCGTGAATATAGATTGTGTAAACGTGCCATATAAGCGTGATCCACCACGAAAAAGTGTCAAATAAAATTAGATTCGTTCCCTCACGATTGTCAGTCGGATAGCCTTACTCCAAAAAGGGTTTACTCCGGAAGACAAAAGGCCGCTTAACCTTGGGGCAAGACGAAGCTAATCCCTAGAAATTTTTGTGTTTAGCGATCTCTTTTTAATCCCTCCTCGAGGGTGAAAAACAGTCCGCCGGCATCGTAGCCCGGCTTAACAGAGCTAATTAACACCAGCCTCAATGAGCCATGCAACGATC
>DIHU01000003.1 GCA_002420315.1 Akkermansiaceae bacterium UBA5688 | reverse complement strand
TACTCTGATGCACCTCCACCGAGAGTCGGTTTACGCCGAGGATGAGACTAGACACTGGGATTTCCAAAGTCTCAATAGCCGCGTTGCCAACGCTCGAACTTGCAAGCGTTTCTGGGTTAAGTGTACCCGATGATAAGTTAAATTCGCCAACGCGCACCCCGTTGATGTAGAACGCGGCTCCGTCATCGATTTGATGGGTCATTACCAGCGATTCAGCGGTGTTGAAAACCTCCGCTGAGACAACAAAGTCCGTCTCGTAGTAGTAAGTCACGGTCGACGATGTATAATTGCTAAGCACCGTTGAAAGCGGCACCGGCAAAGCACCACTTTCAAAACCAATTGGCCCTCTCGCAGTGGTCCAATCGCCGATAGACGGATGATCCTCTGTCGCCCAACTAGACGTCAAATCGACGTCGTTACTATTATACCTCCAGCTGTCTTCCATCGCTACGAGTGGAATGACCTCGAATGTTGGAGGCACCCCAGGACTGCCGCCAAGACCTGGCGGGTTGTAGGCGATTTCACTAATCACGATGTCTTGATTGAACACAAAAACATTCGGCAAACCTGGCGTGGCAATGTTCGGATAGCACCAAGCTCCCTTCCTTTCTTCGGCACGGCCGCGGAGCCTCCCAGTCGCCTCGCGGGCGTCGAGAACCACTGTGTCGTTGGCATCAAAAAGAAAAAGTTTCTCTCCATCAGCAGGCTTGAAGCCGAGAGTAGCTTCATCAATCAAAAGTAGGGCTCCCGGGGCGAGCTGCCCGGCCTCGAGCTGATACCGGCGCAATGGATCATTACCAGCCGAGATGACGATTCCCGTGAGATCGATATTAGCTGGACCGGGATTGATTAATTCTACCCAAAAGCTGGCCTCAGTCGCGGGCGGCACTTCATTAAATGAAAGCATCGGAACGGAACTCGGAATCACGTCGGCAAATTCCACATCCAGCTCGACTCCGAACACGGTGTCACTGCTGCCGATTCTTTCCTGATGGACTTCAACCGAAATCCGGTTACTTCCCGAAACCAGGGAGCTGGTCGCGAGTGTCATATCGGCTGAAAGGTTGTCGATTTCTACACCACTGAGAGCTGAGGTGCTAGCGTCGATGAATCCGGCAGGCATATTCACCCGTAGAACTTCCGTTCCATTGAGATAGACCACCGCGCCGTCATCAAAGCCGTGCCGCAATTTGAGAGACTGCAATCCCGACAACTGCGCGGCACTTAAGTCGAACTCGCGTTCATAGTAATAAGTGGACACATAGCTTGGGTTGGCATTCGGGTGGCTCAGCACTGTCCCCAGAGAAATGGTAGTACCGCTTTCGAAGCCGATTCCGCCTGCCCCTGACTTCCAATCACCCCCAATTGGATGCGCGATCGCAGCCCAGCCTGCGCCTGGATCAGCCGAAGTGTCCTTATATCTCCAAACGTCAGCAAGAGAGATCAACTCTACGGTCGTCGTGGGAGGAGAGCTTCCGGCATCAGGGAAGTTGGCCGCTAGGCGTGTCCCTCCGAGTTGCTCCGAATAAGTCCACAGGTCTGATCTGCCACTGGCGGTATACTCCTTAAGCTTGGCGAGTGTCGCTCCTGATCCGTCTGCAGCGGCCGGCCATCGACCATCATCTCCAAAGTCGAGCTGGTCCATGAGGCGGTCGCTTTGGTTATAAAGTCTCAAGCGCTCACCACCATTATCGATATTCCCGGTGAACGGGCCAAACTCGCCAGCACTCGGCGTCTTTGCGATCACGATGTAACTGCCAGGGTCTACGAGGGTGCCTTTTGGAAAAGTATACCCAATGCCATCGATCCGCCATCCTGAGATGTCGGTGATGATTCCCATTTGGTTAAACAATTCGATCCATTCGCCACTTTCATCGGACCCCGCCGGGTTGTATTGCACCTCATTAAATACGACAACTCCATCGGAAGATGCCGACACGGGGTGACATACTAATCCGAGGAAGCCAAGGGCTAGCGTGAAAGCAAGGGGAGTCCCACTAAATGCCATACTTTGTCTGGCCAGATTAACGCGGCATCAATTTAACACGGTAGAAGACGCGTGGACCAGTGACGAATGAAAGAAAATCTACGTATGTGCTCTCGTCCCCTTCGGCTTCAAAACCGTCATCGAGTTCGATCCATCCTCCGGGTTCTCCATTGGGCTTCAGGGAGGTGGAAGCCTCAATCAAATAGATACGTCCAGGAGTGGAATTAAAGGTGAATTCTACTCTTGGGGTTTCTTCATCGAGGTATTTGATGTTAGTAATCTGAAGACTCTTTTGTGAGCCTTCTACCACGTTAATCTCAAAAGCGTAGGTTCTACCGAGTCCGGAGTGGCTGAAATTGTCGATCGTTTCTCCAACCTCGGTGGGCTCGATAAAATTGTTGGCGTGATCAGTTGAACTGAATCCGGAGCCTGAATTATCGATGTCTGTCCCAATGATTTCGGAACCTAAGTTGGTTGTGAAGAATCCAGCGTAAATATCTGTCGGAGCTTCGAGAGTGAAGCTCCCTGTCTCTAGTACGGTTTGAATGCCATCGAGATCCGGATCGAATGCTGATCCGAGCCACAAGATAGAATAGGATGGCGGTGTTCCGGTCAGGAGCATTGGGGTAACTTCTCCGGTGCCGTCATTGCTCCTAACGACGTTGAGTTTCCAGTCGGTCACGTTGTAGGTGCCCGCATTAAGGGTGGTAAAGGCTGTTCGATCAATGTTGAGGCGCTCTTGATTGGCGGTGTCATATTGGATCGCTTCTGTGATATCGGAACCTGGACCGATAATACTACCGCCAATCACCGGGATCCGGGTCGCAAAATTCCAAGTTGTGTTATCGCTAATTCCCACAAAGCTATTTCCTGCCAAGTCATCGATTGCGGTAGGAGCAATCTTGACAGCATAGTTTTTACCAAGCTCGAGATCGTCTATCGGGTCGATTGTCATGACGCTACCTGAGATTGAAACTTGGGCATCGCCCACCGGGATTGCAACCTCTGTTCCGTCGGTGAGATTCTTTAAAACGATATCACCACTGCCGATCGCGATTCGTTCGTCAAAAGTCGCTTCGAGATCACTTACAAGGGGGACATCTATTCCGCCAATGGCGGGATAGATGGTTTCTATCTTCGGGGCGTCAAAGTCGGGCGCAGCCGTAGTGAAGGCCCATGTCACGTCATCTTCGATTCCAGTAAAGTTATCTCCTGTTGTGTCATCGATCGCGGTAGCATCGATCTGGATGGCGTATGCTTTGCCTCCTTCGAGAGATTCAGTTGGTTTGATGGTCAAGAAAACACCCTTGATGGTGACTTGGGCGTCGCTAACCGGAATCGCGATCTGAGTCGAGTCGGTCAGGTTCTTGATTGTAATGTTGCCGTTACCGGCCACGATCATTTCGTCGAATGTCGCTACCAGGTCACTGCTAATCGCGACTTCGGTTGAGTTGAGGCTAGGTTTTATACCGGTGACGACCGGGGGTGTTGGGTTAGAGAGTTCGACCGGTTCCACTTCGACCGAAAAGGCATAGGTGCGAGGAAGGTTTGCATGTCCGAACGAGGTGAGTGAGGCTCCAACGCTGCCCGCTTCGTCAAAATTTAATCCGTTCGCGTGGTCGGTTGTGCCGAAGCTTGTATCGGTCAGGATGCTGTTTTGGACCGCATCGGCATTCGTATTTTGAATGCCCGCTGCGATGGTAGCACCTCCTTCGGGAACAACGAAAGTGTCGTCGGTTCCACCGAAGGGAACTAGGTTCTGGATTCCTGGTTCAGTGTCGATAGTGGCCCCGAAGGCGAGGACGGTATGGTTCCCAGGACCGTTCACAAGGGTTACGAAAGGGAATACTGGCTGGGTAGCGCCGTTTGAAGCATCTTCTCCGGCTTGATAGTCCCAGGTCGTCGCCCGGTAGATTCCGGCAGCGAGGAATACGGTATCGGTGATGTTGATGTTCTGGCGCATCTGGTTGTTCGTGCCATTGGATTGGGTGTCTTGAACGCCCAATAGGTCCGGCCCAAAGCCGATGGTAGCGGCACTTGCTCCTGCCATCAGAGCGAAACTGATGGAGGCGGCCAGTAAATTTCTGGTGCTGGTCTGTATGTTCATATTAATGAATCTATTTGAATCTTTTTATACCGTTTTAGCGGGTGAAAAAAACGCAGGATTGGGATTAACCGAACCTGCGCTCTGCTTGAAAGTATAAGATTGGGATCTAGCGGCGGCGTCGCATTCCGCAGAATCCAGCGACCGCGATTAATGAGAGAAGGGAAGTTGATGGCTCGGGCACAGCCACGACCTCAATCGAGAACCCGTAGGTTCGGGGAAGATTTGCGAACCCAAAGCTGTCAAGTGTCGCTCCAACGCTGCCAGCGTCATCGAAATTCCCCGAATTCGCATGATCTGTAATTCCAAAGGAGGTATCGGTCAGGATGCTATTCTGGTGGCCGTTTGCACTCGGGTTTTGCACCCCAGCGGCGATCGTTGCACCACCTTCTCCGATAGTGAAGGTATTGTTGGCTCCACCGAAGGGAACATCAGTGTTAACACCAGGTTCGGTGTCGATTGTGAGACCATATGCCACAACAGTGTGATTTGCGACCCCATTGACGATTGTGAGAAATGGAAAAACGGGCTGAGTCGCTCCATTTGTCGCATCGGCAGCAGCATTGTAGGACCAAGATACTGCTTGATAGGTTCCCGCGCCGAGGACCACGGTGTCAGTGGTATTGATATTTTGGCGCATCTGGTTGTTGGTGCCATTTGACGCTGTATCCTGAGCTGGATTAGGTAAATCAGTGCCAAATCCTATTGTAGCGGCGTTGGCGTTGGTCAAAAGTCCGAGGGCGCTAAGGGCAAAAAAAGCGGATTTTTTATTAATCATTACTAATGAGGGGTTCTTTGTTAATTGGGTTGCCCAGAGACGATTTGCCTACAGGCGTTCTGTTAGAAAAACACTTCAAATAAAATTTGACAAGATGCATTTTAAAAAACTTTCCTCAGCCATACCCCCTTGCGGGCAGGATAGTTTGTTGCTGTTGGAAATACCCTTCTCACCGAATTTCGGGCTCTGAGCCCCTCCAAATAGAGAAATTGGCTCTAAAAAATATTCCTTTCAGAAAGATTGACGCTCTCTAAGCGTAAAATTTCCTAATGAAAGTGGGTTCGATCGTTTTAATCGCCAACTTTTTTGGGGTTTTTTCGGCAGTTGCGGTCGACACGGCAACTCCGAACGCCGAACAGCTTGAATTTTTCGAGAATAAAGTGCGGCCGCTTCTTGCCGACAAATGCTATCGGTGTCACTCGGCCAAGGCAGAGGAAAAAGGAAAATTGAAAGCAGGGCTTTTTCTCGATTCACGGGCTGGGCTCCTGAAGGGAGGAGATTCAGGATCTGCTCTTACACCGGGAGATCCTTCTAAAAGCTTTCTCGTCGAAGCGGTGAATTACCGCAACGAAGACATGGAGATGCCCCCGAAGGGAAAATTAAAGGATGAACAAATCAAAATCTTGACCGACTGGGTGAAAATGGGTGCTCCCTGGCCTCGGGCGGAGTCGACCTCCGAAATCGCCCAAGCTCAACCTAAGGAAGCCTACGATTGGGATCGTTTTCGTCGGGAGCATTGGTCATTCAAACCAGTTAAAAAATCCGACTTGCCGCCAGTCGAAAACCGCTCCTGGCCTCGGTCGCCGATTGATTACTATACACTTTCAAAACTTGAAGCAAAGAACCTCGAGCCGAATGCGTCTGCTGAAAAGCGGATTCTCATACGCCGGGCCTATCTTGATTTGACAGGGCTTCCGCCGACACCGGAACAAGTCGAGGGGTTTCTCGAGGACGCAGCGGCAAATGCTTTCGAGAAAGTTGTCGACCGACTTTTAGCCTCGGATCATTACGGCGAACGTTGGGCAAGACATTGGCTCGACGTTGCGCGTTACAGCGATGGCCTGGGTGGATTTGGTGATAATAGGGCGCTGCCAGATGCCTGGCGATATCGTGACTGGGTTGTCAATGCCTTGAATTCTGACATGCCGTATAACGAGTTTGTTTCCCGTCAAATTTCGGGGGATGTCATCGATGATCATCCGGACCCAGTTGCGACTGGCTTCTTTGTGGTTGGCCCAAATTATACCTCTGATGGGGGTGACCCGGAGGCCAAAGCACAGGCCCAAGCCGAGACGCTTTCAGACCGGGTTGATACCTTTTCCCGGGCCTTCCTTGGCTTAACCACCGCTTGTGCACGATGTCATGATCATAAATTTGATCCTATTACGACGCAGGACTACTACGCAATTGCTGGTATTTTCAGAAACACCCGAATTGGCGAGCACCCTCTCGCGCCCCAAGGTGTCGTTGACGCATACAGGCAAGGTCAGGACGCAATCAAAAACCAGAATAATGCGGTCAATCAGTTCCTTAACGACGAGAGTAAACGGCTGAAGATCGAGCGGAAAGACATCGAGAAATTGATGGGGGAAGAAGCTAAGAAGAAGGTCGCTACGATGCGTGCCGAGTTGGATCGTTTGAAGAAAGTAGCTCCCAAAAAATATGAGACGGCTCATGTTCTTCAAGAGGCTGGCAAGAACAACATGCACGTTGCCTTGAGGGGTGATTTACGAAAGAAGGGAGAATTGGTTCCTCGCCGATTCATCCAAATCCTCGCTGGAGAATCGCCATCACCCTATACTGAGGGCAGCGGGCGCCGCGAACTGGCCCAATCTGTCACCGCTCCAGACAATCCCCTCACCGCTCGGGTCATCGTCAACCGGGTCTGGCAATGGCATTTTGGCAAAGCTCTTGTGAGAACTCCTAGTAACTTTGGGGTTCTCGGTGAAAAACCGACCCATCCCCAACTACTCGACTGGCTCGCCCACGATTTTGTCGAACATGGGTGGTCGCTGAAACGGCTTCATCGCCAGATCATGCTTTCGTCGACATGGCAAATGAGCAGCCGATTTGACAAAGAAAAATTCACGGTGGATGGAGATAATAATTTTCTGTGGCGAATGAACCCTCGCCGGCTCGAGGTTGAATCTTGGCGTGATTCCTTGCTCGCTGTCACTGGCGAACTTGATCAAAGAGTTGGGGGGAAACCTGATGGGGAGATTCTACGGAGTAAGCGCCGTACTCTCTACGCGACCATCAGCCGCACCGGCGACCGTTTTGAGTCCGATGCCTTCCTGCGTCTTTTCGATTTTCCGGCGGCGGTTTCCACAAGTGCGTCCCGCCCAACCAGCACTGTCCCTCAGCAATATCTCTTTATGATGAATAGTCCTTTTATGAACGAGCGAGCGAGAACCTTGGGCGATCATCTTAACGGCTTAAAGGAGCCAATTTCCGAGCGAATTAAAAGAGCCTATCAACAACTTTATTCTCGTTTCCCGGATCCTGCCGAAATTGAGCTTGGGAAGCAATGGATTGGCGATAATCTAAGTGCCAAAAGTTGGCATCAATATGCACAAGTTTTGTTAAGCGCCCACGAACTCATCCAGATCCAGTAGTATTATGAAATTCCTCGAACATGAACTGGCGTATCGCCGGGCGATGCAATCTCAAATCACCCGTCGGGAGGCGCTCGCAAAAATGGGGGCGGGAATTGGTAGTATCGGATTGGCGAGCATGTTTGGAAACAACGCTTTTGGCGCTGAAAATTCAGCGAATCCCCTCGCTCCAAAGAAACCTCATTTCGCGCCAAAGGCAAAGCGGCTCATCCAGCTTTTCATGCCCGGAGGACCGTCGCAGGTCGATACCTTTGACTACAAGCCGTTACTTGCGAAACATGCTGGGGAACGTCCCGAAAGTGTCGATCGGAAATCTCTTCGTAATACCAAAATGGGGCTCATGCCCTCGCCGTTTGGATTCAAACAATACGGTGAATGTGGCAAGTGGGTCAGCGATATTTTTCCGGAGGTCGCAAAGTGTGTTGACGACATCACTTTCGTCCACTCGATGCATACCGATATCCCCGAGCATGCCGGTGGCATTCTTATGACCAACCTTGGGGCCCTGCAACCTAACCGCCCTAGTATGGGATCTTGGCTGACCTATGGACTTGGTGCGGAAACCGAAAATCTTCCGGGATTTGTGGCGATGTCTCCGCGGGCCCAGCCGCGGGGGAAGCTGGCCAATTGGGGGAATGCATTCTTGCCAGGGGCTTACGCAGGTTCATACGTCAACATTCAGAACATGAAGCCGGATGCCGTGATTCGTGATTTGAAAAACTCGAATCTTTCACGAGAGGAGCAGCGAAAGCAGGCTGATCTCTTGACGAAGATCAACAAGCTGCATCTTGAGCGTCTCGAGCAGGACCAAAATCTCGAAGCTGGGATCCAGGCTATGGAGATGGCTTTCCGGATGCAGTTCTCGGTGCCAGAAGTCTTCGACATTGCAAAGGAGAGTGAGGAAACCCGGAAACTTTATGGGGAAAGCGAATTTGCCAAAGGCTGTCTCATTGCTCGACGCCTAGTCGAGGAGGGCGTGCGCGTCGTTCAGCTCTCACATTCTATCGACGGATACGATATTGCTTGGGACACCGGCCACGGCGATATCGTGGGCGGTCATGCGAAGCTTGCGAAAGCTTGTGATCAGGGAATTGCAGCTTTGCTTAAAGATCTTGAGGGACGTGGTTTACTCGATGAGACGCTTGTCGTTTGGGGTGGTGAGTTTGGGCGTGCGCCCACTTCCGAAGGAAAGAAAGGCCGCGACCACGATCATTACGGCTATACGACTTGGATGGCAGGCGGGGGAGTCAAGAAAGGCTTTAGCTACGGTGCCACCGATGAGTTTGGATTATCAGCCGTCGAGGACCGCGTCCACGTCCACGATATGAATGCGACGATTCTCCACCTCATGGGCCTCGATCACGAGAAGCTCACCTACCGCTATTCTGGGCGTGATTATCGTCTCACTGACGTTCATGGCCACGTGGTCCATGATCTGATTGCGTGACCGAAGAGCGGGTAATAGGGCGGGATGAGCGTCTTCTTTGACTAGAAAATAAGGGATCCGTCCAAAAAGTAGGGATTCGACCACTGAGTTCTTTTTGACTTATTCGGTGCCAGTCTTACTTGTAGTTTCGCCAAGCGGTTCATTTGGGATTCATCTTTATTTCTTAATTCTCCCGTAGATTCTTTTAGCTAAAAGGAATTTTAAAAATCACACGCTAACAATCCCATGTTTTCCATTCGTCAAAAGAGGCACATCTTTAAAATCTATATCCTTGGCCTCATCGGTTTATTGAGTGTTCAAGATTCGGTCGCGCAGCAGCATATCATCGGGTGGCAGACTTTTGAAAATAGTAGGCCTGGAAATAATAATTCCGGAATTCAGGACGATACTCCTGATTCGAACTCCACATATGATCCAACTCCGATGGGGTCGAGTTTTGGGAATCTCTATTTAACTGGGAGTATTGGAGTAAATGCCTCAGGAGAGGGATGGGGAGGACTAGGGCAGGCCACAAATAGAGACTTTTTGAATGGAGGGACATTTGGAGCGTCTCTGGCCATCACTAGCGCCACTCTGGCGGATGGATCTCCCGGGGTTCGCATCGGTCCTTTTGGGAATCCACCGCCCAATGGCGAAGCAAATGGGGGAACGAGTTCTTGGAAATTTGTGGATTCCGGTAATGTGAATCAGTTAAAAGGAGATTTCTCCATCACAAATCATAGTGATTATCATTTTGAATTAGGCGCCATTCATTTTGACGCGCGGGGACTTGCTAATCCTACGACCTCTCCGAATACATTGGAGCTCCGTTATTTGGCAGCGCCTGGTGAGTTGATCAATGCGACAAGCGACTCTGAGGTAGCTGATCTAACCTTGCTTTACACCAACACTTGGACTGCTCGAGGAGTTGAAAATATTTCCTTGGTCCTGGAGCCGATAATTGGTTCGGTGAGTCGAATTCCTCCGGGTGAAAAGGCTTCATTTCGCTTTGTCTGGTCGGGAAATACAGGGGGAGGAAATGTGCAGATCGACAACGTTGCCTTCTCGGGTGTTTTCAAAGATCAGAATAATGGTTTTGTTTCGATCGACCCGACAGCTGACCCACGGCCTATCCCGGAGGGACCAAATATCATCGTGATGATTCCTGACGACCAGCGCTGGGACGCTACAAGTTTCATGCAAGATTCCATCGAGTCTAGAGGAAGAGTTGCTCGTTTTCCTTGGTTGTCCAACCCGGTAAAACAAACACCGAATATGGATCGGCTTTCTAGCGAAGGGATCCACTTTAATAATGCATTTGTGGTCTATTCGATCTGCTCACCATCGCGAGCAACAATGCTGACAGGGCAATATCCCCATCTTCATCGCGTCACCGATAATCACACTCATTTTCCGGCAACTGCCACTACTTACGCTACCTTGTTGCAGGAGACCGGTTATGCCACGGGATATTTTGGTAAATGGCATATGGGCACTCAAAAAAATCGTCCGGGGTTCGACACCGCCGTGTCATTCGAAGGTCAAGGAACTTATTTTAATACAGAATTCTTCGATGAGTCGGGTCGCTCGCTTTTCACTTCATCGGAGAGTGATTGGGTCGATGATGTTTCGACAGAGCAGGCCAAAAAATTTATTACGGCCCAACATGCGGCTGGGCGTCCGTCGTTGACAGTCCTTGGCTTCAAAACGCCTCATCAACCTTGGACCCCGCCGGCACGTAATCGTGGACTGTTTTCCTCTGATACTGCGGTAGCGGTTCCGAATCTCTCGGTTCCTCCGCCATTTGCCCCAAGAGCGAACGGGGGATCCAGTCAGAGTCAACTCCGTGACTACATGCGAACAGTAGTGGGGATTGATCAAAATGTAGGTGATATTCTGGCGCACCTTGATGATTTGCAAATCGCGGATAATACGGCCGTGATCTTTATCAGCGATAATGGATTTTTTAGAGGAGAGCATCGGTTAGGTGACAAACGTTCGGCCTATGAAGAAAGTTTGAGAATTCCTTTGATGATTCGCTATCCCGCCGGTCAATCGAAACCACTTGCCGTGGATCCAATTGCCCTAAATGTTGATATTGCACCGACAATCCTTGAGCTGGCTGGAGTGCCGGTTCCGGAGAGTATGCAGGGTCGTAGCCTTGTCCCCTTAATGACTGGATCCACCCCAAGTGATTGGCGGGATTCTTTTATCTTTTCATACAATATCGATCCGGAGTTTCCAGCTGCGGCGGTTGTTCCTCATCTTGGATTGCGGCGGGCCGATGGGCTCAAGTTGGTCAACTATTCCGACGATAGCAGTTGGAATGAGCTTTATGATGCGAGTCGTGATGGAGATCCTTATGAGATCAACAATCTCTATTCTTTGCCGGAGCGAGCAGATGATTTGGCAGCTATGAAGAGAGAGTTGGTGCAAACGACGGAGCGCTTGGGCTTCATGAAAGCATCTGGATTTTCGATGAAACCGCAGGGTGCATCTTGGAGTGTCCAAGGTGCTGACGCTTCGCTTTTTAAGATCGAGACTTCTTCGGATCTTATCGATTGGAAGGTGGTAGGAACCTTTGAAGGAGGAGGGACGCCGACGAGGTTGAGTCTTCCCATTCCCGGGTTTTCCAGTAGCGAGGTGATTGAAGGCAATGCCAGTGACTATGTGCTCGCCGAAGGCTCTCCGGTTACAGCGATTCGTGGCTTTGAAACTTTAAGAGTGGGTTCAATTCCCTCCGCTGGTGGAAGAGATGCAGTGCTGATTTTTGAATTGCCGGTTCTTGGAAATGGAATGGAGATTGCACTTGCCGAATTAGAATTACATGTCGTCCGCACTTTCGCCCAGTGGGATGCTGATTTGTGGGTGCTTGGGATTAAGGATGATACAACTCCCATTCTTGAATACAGCGAGACTCCGACGGGCAATCCAGCTGTTTTGAAATTGGAAGACGCAATCTTCGACTACTCGACAAGTAATAGCGGTGAGACCGTGACCTCAAATCCGTTGAGTGGAATCACCCAATATCTTCAAAATTTTTATGAAGAGAATTCAAGCTATGCGGGTGGGAAATATCTTTTTCTGCGGGTAAATTCTACAGCCGATATTGGTGTGAATGATCAGCGTTATGCGGTTACGGCGGCCGAAAATCCAAATATTGAGAACCGGCCTAAACTAAATCTGTTTTATCGCCCGTTAGGAAGCTCGCCGAGAAAGCAAAGCTTTCGTGTCCGTTATGGTAGAATTGGACCGTAGGATTAGGAACCTTGAAGGAGCGTGTTAGGGGTTCGGTCTTCAATCGCCCAAGAAAAAATCGCCTAGCTTGAAGATTATACTCGGCTCGTTGAGTATAGTATTCGAAATGGCAAAGAACCCTAACAATCTCATTATCCGTCACCAAGACGAGGTGGCCAAGGAACGGAGTGCCTGTGGACATCGCTATCGCCTCCTCAGTCAGGGCGATAATGACGTGGCAGCTTGGGCCCACGCGGTTGATATTGACGGTGCTAAAACTCACTATCACAAAATCTCAACCGAGCTCTACTACGTTCTTGAGGGCGAGGGGAAAGTCTTGCTTGATGGGGAGGAACAAGAAGTAAGGCCAGGAACGATGGTCCATATCCCTCCGGGCGTGGTGCATGGTGCTGTTGGGAAAATGCGGGTGCTTGTGGTGGGAATCCCGGATATTGATGATTCCGATGTTTTCTATGTTGATGAGTGAAATGCCTGTTTCCAATCGTAGTCCTTTTATCGTAATGAAAACGCTCTTTTGTATTCTCCCCATTTTTTTGGCGACAGCCCTCTTCGCCGAAGTCGATAAAGACGCGCTTCCCGATGTGGAAGATGGCTTTGAAGTCGATTTTTTCGTCCGAGAGCCTCACATCATCAATCCGTCTTCTCTGTGTTTTGACAAACATGGACGACTCTATGTTGGTGCTGGACCACAATACCGGCAGCCGAAGGAAGATTCTCCAACCGACTATATCAAAATCCTCATTGATGACGATGGCGATGGTGTTGCAGAGAAAGTGAAGACTTTTGCCGAGGGACTGAATTGTGTCCAGTCGATGGCTTGGAAAGGTGACGAATTGTGGGTTGCTAATGCGCCTGAGATTACGGTGTTGCGTGATACCGATGGCGATGATGTCGCCGATGAGTATACAATTATTTATACGGGTCTCAACAACCTCCGCCATAGCGTGCACGGGTTGAACTGGGGGCCCGATGGTTGGCTTTATTTTACGATGGGTAACACCTGGGTGAAGCCGAACGCGCCTAAACCAATCCGAGACCTGATGGGAATCAAGTCCGACGACAAGACGGAGTATCCGCTTCGCAAGGTTTACACTAAGGACTCATACAAGAAGAGCTACCACCCCATTAATAAGGATGAAAAAGAGGGTGGAATCTTCCGTTGTCGACCTGGTGGCCACAACCTCGAACTCTATGCGCGGGGTATGCGTAATCCGTGGGACATGGGCATGGACAGTGGGTTCAACTGGCTGGCCACCGACAACGATCCGGGGCCGCCGGCTGACCGTATTTTTATGCCGATTCGTCATGGCCACTACTCAATGCGTCATCCATGGAAGTTTGACTGGATGGGTAAGCATCCAGCTGTTGCCCCATCATCTGATCTTTTCCCCAGTGTCAGTGGTTCGGGGACTGGGGTTGTGTTTTACACTTCAGAGCACTTTCCAGAGGAATATCGTAACCGCCATCTGATCGCTGATTGGACGAATAATTGCATCTTTCTCTACAAACCGAAATGGAAGGGGGCCTTGCAAGTTCCTGCCGAGGAAAAGAGGAAAATCATTGATGGCGGGGTGACCCAAGCTGGGGATTTGGGCTACAAGGGGGCGAAAGGTCGGAGCTTATTCCGTCCGACTGATATCGAAGTCGGTCCTGATGGTGCGCTGTATATCGCTGGTTGGGGTTCGGTTTACGGCACCGAGTATGTTCCCAAGGAAAAGTGGACTCCGGAAGAGAGTGCAAAGTATCAGGGGCGGGTGTTTCGCCTGCGCCATGAGAGTCCATTGATTGCGCAGTCGAAATGGAACACTGCAAAACGGAAAAAGGAGATTAAGACATGGAGCTTCGAAGAGTTGATGGAGGACATTGGTCACCAAGTACACGTTTGGCGGGTGAACGCGCAGGACGAGTTAGTTCGGCGTGGAGGTTCGGTGCGCTCGGAACTGATTAAAACGATTGAATCCAACACTCTGACCGAAACGCAAGCGACTTGGAGTCTATGGGCTCTTGGCCACATCGAGAAAGATCGGAATGCCAATCATGCTGAGATCCTAAGGATTGCGCTTGAAAGTGGTGATCTCAACTTACGCATCCAAGCCACGCGAGTTCTCGGCGAGAATAAAGTGATCA
>DIHU01000051.1 GCA_002420315.1 Akkermansiaceae bacterium UBA5688 | reverse complement strand
CGATATACAGAATGGCTTCAAGGTAAAGCTGGGTGCGAATTATATGATCACAGCGTTGATCGAGAGGAGAAGACAAATCTAGCAGAAAAACCAGAACATCAAAATTTGGTGGCTGAGCTGTCTTCTCAGTTAAAACCCTTCTTCAAACTCCCCAGAGCAAAACGTATAGCTCCTCCGAAAAAGAAAAAATGAAGGGGCAAACTTTCTATATCGTTTTTGCTATTCTGCAAGTTATTTCAGGTTTATCAGCAGCTGAAAAATACAGCTTTTTGGTGGCAGGAGATCCACAATACCTCGCTGAAAAATCAAAATCTCCAAAGCAGCTGGATCCATATTCAGAGAAAGCTAACAATCGCGCAATCACCCTCCTGAAAAGTTTTTCCGGCCGGTCGATTCCAGAGGATCATGGAGGTGGAAAAGTCAGTGAAAAAATTCTCGGACTTATCAACACCGGAGACCTCATTGATAGCGCAGACAAAACCGGCGGGAATTACCCAGCCATGCAAGAATTTGAGTGGAAGCGCTACAAGACTGACTACGGCCTCACGGGCAAAGATGGCTTGATTCCGTTTCCTGTCTATGAGGTCCATGGTAACCATGACGGCCCTCAGGGAGATACTTTTATCGTAAAAAACATCATCGAGCGAAACCGGAAACGTCCGGGCATCGTCAACCGCTCCGAAAACGGATTGCACTACTCATGGAATTGGGGGCCGCTCCACTGTATCAACCTTGGAATATTCGTTGGCAAAGGCGATAAGCGCCGAAATGACCACCACTATGCCCCGCGCTCCAGCTTGGAATTTCTGCGTGAAGATCTTGCTGATGAGGTTGGCAAGAGCCGCCGACCAGTTATCATTTCGTTTCACTTGCACCCAAATTGCCCCGAATACGATTGGCCGAAGGAAGACCTCGAAGCTTTTTGGAAAGTAATCAAACCCTTTAACGTATTGGCCTTATTCCACGGACACACTCACGGTTCGCCACCCAACAAAATGATGTGGAATGGCCAGAAATTCTCAGGAAAGCTGGCGGAAGGGATTGATGTGTTCAATCCCGATGATATCGGTGCCGCAAAAACGGATCGTAAGAACCCCGAGCAGGGAGTTGGATTATTACATGGTTTCCTGTATGTCGAATTAATCGATAAGAAGGGCACCAAGAACGATCGTATGATCGTAAGGAGCTATGCAACACGTGATAACTGGAAGAGCCACGACTGGCACACAACTTGGACTCGAAATATCAAAATCCCAGACGGGGAAAATTGATGGAATTGTGGGTTACCAAAAATAGCGTCCCTAACATTTCTCAGTTAAAAGTAATCTTAAGGCAGCCGAAATTGCCGGACATTTCTGCTATAAAAGTGTATCTTCGTATCAATGAACGTGATGCGCTCTTATCTCAGTATCTTGTTATCCCTGCTCGGGTTGTCGACTTCATGCCTAGGTAAGGATCCCCTTGCCCCATTTCTGAATGCCCCGGCCCTTGAAACTCAGCGCCTATTCAAAGATCAACGCTACCCAAATGTGGTCGTCACAATCCAGGGAACAGTGCTGGCGGTTTGGGGCAATGACGGAGTGGTCGTACGCAGAAGCGAGGACGGCGGTAAGACTTGGGGTTCCGCTATTTCAGTTTCAAAAAAGGGATACCATGGTGGAGGAACTACGGTCGATACGACCTCCGGCGACGTTCTCATCTTTGTAGAGGAACGGCAGCCACCAGCCCCACTCAAGATCTACCGCAGTCAAGACGATGGCAAGTCGTGGCAAATCCAAAAAACAAAAATTGAGAAAGACCATAATGGGAATATCCCCTCCATGCACATGAATGAACACGGTATCACGCTCCGCCACGGACGCTACCGTGGACGGCTCATCCGACCGTCACGCTACTATGGCCCCAAGGGCGGGGAAGCAGAATGGCCCCTGCAATACACTAATGCTATTTATAGTGACGATGGTGGAAGAAGCTGGAAGACCAGTAAACCATTCCCCGAAAACGGAACAGGTGAAGCTGCCCTGATTGAACTTGCCGACGGGCGTATCTATTACAACTCACGTGTTCACTGGTCCAAACGACCGCGCAACAAACGTCGGCGAGAAGCATGGAGCGACGATGGCGGAGTCACGTGGAAAAAGTGGAAGATTATCGATGCCTTGCCAGATGGTGATCAGGGAAGGACCTACGGCTGCATGGGGGGACTGACTCGGCTGCCCTCGAAAGATCGCGACATCCTAATCTTCAGCAACCTCGACACCGACGCCCAACACCGCGAACGAGTCACCGTTTGGGCGAGTTTCGATGGCGGCAACACCTGGCCCATCAAGCGATTAATCGACGCTGGCCGCAGCGGCTATTCGTCGCTCGCAGTGGGCCGCCCTAATACTCCAAGTGCCGGGTGGATTTATCTACATTATGAACACGACCCATTTAAGGGCGCTCATATCTCCCGGTTTAATTTAGCTTGGATCCTTGGCGGCCAAAAAACCAGAAATGGCGCGGTCCCGAGCTCACTGATTGAAGTTGTCAAATGACGAGAAAGGATCTCCTGTTCATTTTCGTAAGATAACCATCGTCTCCGGGATTGGAGACCTATTTCGTCAGTAGTTCTGACTCCTCACCGCCTCCAGATCTAATCCAAAAAAATGGCCAGACTGTATTTTTCGGTTTCAAGGTTTAGGGCCTCTTTGGAGGCTGCTTTCTTATCAAGTCTCCTTACTCTGATTTATATGACAGCAATGGTCGGAGCGAGCGAGACAAGTCATGCGCTATCGGGCATCAACAGCCGCCACCTTGATCTTTTAAACACCTACTGCGCGTCTTGCCACAACGAGAAGAAGAGCAAAGGAAAATTCCGAATCGACGAGCTTAGCCTCACCATTCAAACGACCAACGATGCGGAACGATGGCAAAAGGTGCTCAATGCGCTTAATGCCGGCGAGATGCCACCAGAAGATGAGGAACAAGTCCCTCCTTTGGAGAAAGCAGATCTAGTAGACGACCTAGGTCTAGCGATGGTCACCTTGCGAAAAAAAATGAGCGACCGCCATGGAGCAATCGCCATGAGCCGCCTTAATCGACGCGAATACCGCAACACTCTTCGCGAATTACTTGGCGTCGAAATCAATGTCAGTCAATTGCCCCCAGATCATGGCCTAGGCAACTACGATACTTCCGGCAGCAGCCTCTACATTTCGAGCAACCAAATTGAATCATACTTGGAATTAGGACGGGAGGCCGTGGAGGAAGCAATCGACCGCTACCTTGCACGCGGAGTCACCGCCAAACACCGCCACGAAGGCGAAGAGTTAACCAAAAAATACCGAGCTCATTTTAAAAAATGGGATGCGTCTACAAAATGGCGTAGTGAACTCGCCAAGGCAGGAGTGCAAACCGTGAATGAAAAAATCTATAAGTCGCTAAAAACGAAACATCCATCCCGGCAAGATAAACACCTTCCCTTCTATCTCCACTTTGATGAGATATCGGGAGCGCCAGCTGTCCCCAATGAGAGCGCCTTTCGTTTTTTCGACAACCCAACTCGGGTCGATCAATTTATTAGCGCTTCTGCACCAAATCATTCTTATCTCAAGAGATACCTTAATCTTCCAGAGATTGAACAAGGTGCTTTCATCACAATCCCGACCATTCATCCCAATCAGTTGCCGACAGGATATGTCGAATACCATCTCCCCCCAGGTTGGCCACCCGGGAAGTATAAAGTGAGATTTCGAGTTGCCCGCGCGGACAATGCACCTGAGGACCGTCGATTTCTGGAATTCGGACTACGCGTGCGCAACGTCGATTTATTAAGTGCCCATGAAGTGACCGGAACCATGGAGGATCCCCAAATCATCGAGACTTCATTGGAAATCACACGTAAGCATTCTCTGGGCGAAAACCGGGACGAGAGGCAAATTTATCTCCGCGAAAAAGGGATGCATCATCAATTCCACTACCCGCGTAAAGTATTCGCGGAGACTAAAAAGCGAAACGGATATGGCCCCGAATATGTCTTTTGGATCGACTGGCTAGAGGTTGAGCGTGTCACTACAGAAGACCAGCCCCTTCCCGAAGGCATGCAAGCTGTAGTCCAGTTATTAAATAGTGAAAAGTTGGTTGAAGAACGATCCGATGAAGGACTATTCGTCCACCAAACCGACGGAATTAAGGCACAAAAAATCCGTATTATTAATCCAGATGCCGGAAACAACGACTTTCTCCACCTTCGCGAAGTGCAAGTAATGAGTGGGGGCAAGAATATCGCCCTCCGGGGGACTGCCTCTCAGAGCTCCACCCACGGTAATGAAAATGAACGGGGCGCAAAAAGTGCCATCGATGGAGACATGACAAGTATCAATCATACCTCAAACATGGCTGAATCCGGAGAATGGTGGGAAGTAGACCTTGGACGCGAAGTTTTGATCGATGAAGTCCGAATTTACAACCGAAACGATAGCCCAACGACGGAATCTCGCCTGAAAAATTATATCTTAGAAATCTTAGACTCGAAAGGAAATCCTCAAGGAGAAAACTATCCAAGAACCACAGAGCTTGTTGATTGCTTCCAAAAATTCTTAACCCAAGCATTTAGGGGACAAGCGGTAGACCAAAGCTTCATTGATCGCCTCCTTAACTATTACCACAACAAACGGAAGGTCGACGGGCTCAAACATCGGGAGGCCCTTACCAGCACCTTGGCGATCGTCTTGAGTTCCCCAATGTTTCTCTACAAATCCGAATTCTCTTTAAAGGACCAACAGATAATCAGCCAACAAGAACTCGCTCAACGACTGTCTTATTTTCTGTGGAGCGCATCAGCCGACGCCACACTCATCAATCTTGCAAACGCCGGAAAACTATCGGACTCCAAAGTTCTCCGCCAACAGACCGACCGACTCATTGATGACCCACGGTCCACTGCAATGATCCACGGCCTTGTTCATCAGTGGCTAGATATGGAACGGCTCGATTTCTTTAACGTAAATCTGATCAAGCATCGGACCTACGATAATAGCGTAAAGATGGCAGTTCGTGATGAAGTATACGAAACCTCATCGTTTCTTCTCAAAGAAAATCGAAGTATTACGGAATTGTTGTCGGCTGACTATGTGGTGATCAACAGCCTTCTGGCACAATTCTACGGGATTCCTGATGTTGAAGGCGACCACTTCCGAAGAGTGGCTCTTCCTAAAAACTCGCCACGCGGCGGCTTACTAGGCATGGCGGCAATTCATCTGATGGGCGGAAATGGCGACGAATCAAGTCCGGTTGAACGCGGGGCTTGGGTCCTACGAAAACTACTTCATCAACCACCTCCACCTGCTCCTGCCAATGTTCCCAATTTAGCCAGACTTTCAGATAAAGTTCTCACGACACGTGACCGCTTAAAAGCTCATCAAGAACTCCCGCAATGCGCCAGCTGTCATCGCAAAATTGATCCAATTGGTTTTGGTTTGGAGAATTTTGACGCGGTTGGTTTATGGAGAACCGAAAACAGCTACGAAAATCCAGGTAAAGACCAAGAAAAGAAAACTTGGAAGATTGATTCAAGCGGTCAAATTCACAGAGGTCCGTTCTTTTCAAATTACTTTGGTTTGCGTGATCACATCGCCAGCCAAAGGGATGCCTTTGCCAACAGCTTTACTTCAGCTGTAATCGAATATGGAATGGGACGACCCATCGGTTTTAGTGACCAAACACTTATCAATGAGATCGTTAAACAATCAAAAGACAAGAACTACACCTTGCGTTCCTTTTTCCACGCCTTGATACAACACGAGAATTTCAAACAAAAATAATTTTATGAGCAACACGATGGGCAGACGCCCTTTCCTACGATCTGCAACTGGATTTCTGGCTCTTCCTGCATTGAATCTTTTTGCTGAAAATCGCCCTCGCCAAACGAAGGCTCCGGCCAAGCGCATGGTCTTTCTGAGCTTTGGTTGGGGCGTTACCGAGGAAAGTTGGTATCCGGATATCACCCAACCAGGTGACACCTACAAAATGCCAACCGGACTCGCTCCCCTTGAGCGTCATCGTCAAGACTTCTCCATCGTCCAAGGCCTTTGGCACAAGTATAGTCTCTTTAACGACGCAGGACATTCTGGCAGCACATTCTGGCTCACTGGCGCCAATCGATTCGCGCAACCGGGCGTAAGTTTCGCCAATACCATTTCTGTCGATCAGGTCGCAGCCCAAGAATTTGGCAAACACACGCGCTTTAATTCAATCCAGATCAATGGCGGAGGAAACGTCAATGGAGATGGTCACGGTCCAGGGCTATCTATGTCATGGGACTCGAAAGGAAAACCATTGGGAGGCCAAAATCATCCGGTTCAAGTATATCGCCATTTGTTTTCTGGTAGTAAAATCCCACTTGAACAGGTGCAGCGGCGATTATCTGAGAAACGCAGCGTTCTAGACACGATGATGGGGAACGCCAAACAACTCGAGAAAAAATTAGGCCACACCGATAAAGATAAATTGGACGAGTATTTTGAAAGTATCCGAAAACTTGAAAACCGGATCGCTAAGGAAGAAGCCTGGCTCAATGTTCCTCGGCCTAAAGCACCCATCTTCGAACCAAAAGTGAACAATGGGCGTGAACTTGTCGAAGCCACCTATGATTTGATGGTTCTAGCTATGCAAACAGACAGCACCCGGATTATGACCTTCCGTCAACCAGTTCAAAGTCTGCTCAACAGCGAAAATATCGCCGTCGGTGGTCATGATATCAGTCACTACCACGGGAATTCTGAGAAAATGCATGCCTCTCAACAGCGTGACCTTGTTCAAAGTGAACTGCTCGCCGGTTTTATCGATCGGCTGAAAAAAACAAAAGAAGCCGATGGTTCGAGCCTCTTCGACCACCTCTGCCTAGTTTACGGGAGTAACCTCAGGACCAGTCATTCGGTGGACAACTGCCCTACCCTAGTTGCAGGTGGCGCATCTGGAATCAAACTTGGACACAACCATGTTATGAAGACTGAGACTCCATTGAATAATCTTTGGTTGTCCCTACTCAATCAACTCGACGTCGTGACAAAGAAGCATGGTGACAGCACCGGGGTCCTTGAAAAGATCATGGTCTAGAGGCTAGTTTTTTTGCTTCTTTAATAAGAACCATTAGTCCCAAACATCTTTTCCTTAGAAGCGCGAGGACGCCGACGCACTGAGTGGTCTGGAGCTCCAGTAATCCGATCAAATTCATCGGGAGTTCGCTTTGAAGGTAGGTAGTCGTTTGTCCTTTTGAATTGCGTTTTAAGAACCGCTTTCAAATCTGAGAGGATATTCTCATGTGCTTCGTTCGAGGCCAAGTTGACAAGTTCAAAGGGATCGTTTTTGAGATCATAAAGTTCGAACTCAGCACGAGGCTTGCTGAGACAACGACCTTGAGCAGGAGTAAGTTTATTTTCCTTTCTTAACCTCTGGATGGTAGTCCAAGTAGGACTCCTCCCGGCATCCGCCGATGGAGTGTTAGGAAGATCGGGGTAGGTATTGTGAATGAGCTTCCAGCGTTGGTTTGCAACCGACCGACCATGATCCTCAAAATCGTGCCAGTGATCCTCTGAGAAAGCATACTCGCGGGTGGTCTTCTGAGCGTCTTTAAGAATAGGCAGAAAGCTCGTCCCTTCGAATGAGTCCGGCGACTTTAAGCCGGTGATTTCAAGAAACGAGGGAGCGATATCGACCGATGACACGAGGCTTTTCGTTTTCTGTCCCGGCTTGATTTGAGCAGGCCACTTTACGATCCACGGAGTCCGAATACCACCATCATAGAGGGTCGTCTTATCTCCCGGAAAAGGACGCCCATTATCACTGATAAAAACAATCATGGTATTCTCGCT
>DIHU01000114.1:2982-6045 GCA_002420315.1 Akkermansiaceae bacterium UBA5688 | reverse complement strand
AGCCGTTAAACTACATCGATCAACACGTTCACAACAAACTTCACAAGCTGCGAATTATTCCATCAGAAATCTGTACTGACGAAATTTTCATTCGCCGTGTATATCTGGACATCGTCGGCCTACTTCCAACCGAGGAAGAATTAAAGGTCTTTGTCTCCGATCCTAATCCTAAAAAGCGTGACACATTGGTGGATGAACTATTGGAGCGTAAGGACTTCACCGAACTCTGGGTTATGAAGTGGGCCGAACTTCTTCAAATTCGAACCACCGGAAACAATAGCAACGATGTCACATACAAATCTGCACTCCTTTGGTATGAGTGGCTCCGAGGCCAGATCGCCAACAACCGCCCTTTCAATGAAATTGTTCGTGAACTGCTTTCCGCAACGGGTGGTTCCTACGAGAGCCCAGCGACCAACTTCTTTAAATCAGAGCAAGACATCAAAAAACTCACTGAGAACGTCGCCCAAGTCTTTATGGGGACTCGGATCCAGTGCGCTCAGTGCCACAATCACCCATTTGATCGGTGGACCATGGACGACTATTACGGCTTTGCCTCCTTTTTCACTCAAGTGAAGCGCAAACGTGGAGAGGATCCAACTGACATGATAATTTATGACGGTGGAGGCGAGATTAAGCATCCTGTCACCAACCAGAATGCAACCCCAACTTATCTAGGCGATGGCCCGGCTGAGATCAAGGGAACAACAAGACGCAAGGCGATGGCAGAGTGGTTGACCAAGCCCGGAAACACTTGGTTTGCTCAAAACGTTTCTAACATTATTTGGTCTCACTTCTTCGGCATCGGCATTGTAGACCCTGTCGATGACGTCCGTATTTCAAATCCAGCAACAAACCCTGCTTTACTGGACGCACTCGGAAAAAAATTCACCGAATATAACTTCGATATGAAAAGACTAGTCCGTGACATCTGCACCTCACGCACTTATCAACTTTCGACTAAAGCTAACAAAACCAACAAAAGCGACGAAACGAATTTCTCGAAATCCCGCATTCGTAGACTTCGCGCCGAAGTCCTGCTAGACACCTTGGCACAGGTTACGGACACCCCAAACAAGTTCCGCGGACTCCCACTTGGAGCGCGTGCTGTAAATATTGCGGATGGAAATACATCCACCTATTTTTTGACAACATTCGGCCGCGCCACTCGCAAGACCGTTTGCTCATGCGAAGTAAAAATGGAACCCAATCTTTCTCAGGCGCTTCACCTACTCAATGGCGACTCCGTGCACAATCGCATCATTCGCGGCAAAGTTATCAATAAGATGATCACCGATAAATTTCCACCTGAAGAAATTGTGAAGTCTCTTTACCGCAAGACACTCTGCCGCGATCCAAACGAAACTGAGGTATCTAGACTCAATCACACTCTCGCCAACGCGAAGGATCCAAAAGAAAAAGCGGTCGTGCTCGAAGACATTTTCTGGGCTCTCCTCAACTCCAAGGAATATCTCTTCAACCACTGATACCTCCGCTCCCGATGCTCAAATCATCGCTCTCAGTTTTCTTTATCTCCGTAAACTTATCCGTTGCGGCAGACAAGATCACTTATGATGATCACATCTTCCCAATCTTCGAATCGAAGTGTCTAAATTGTCACAATCCCGACAAGAAGAAAGGCGACCTCGACCTTTCTACCTACACCGGGACTATGGCTGGAAGTTCCGGTGGAAAAATTGCACTTTCCGGAGATGGTGGTTCTTCAAAACTATTCACCGTCACCGTCCACACTGAGGAACCGGTCATGCCTCCCGAGGGCGATAAAATTGCAAAGAAAGATGCCGAACTCATCCGAACATGGATCGACGGAGGAATTCTTGAAAACAAGGGTTCAAAAGCAAAAAAACGGCCAAAACCAGCCTTCACCCTGGGATCAATCCCGACCGGGAAGCGGCCAAAGGGGCCGCCGCCAATGCCTCAGGATCTGCTACTTGAACCGGTCGTCACACCTACAAGGTCTACTGTCGTAGCAGATATGGATGCCAGCCCTTGGGCTCCTCTGATCGCAATAACCGGGCAAAGGCAAATACTTCTCTATCACTCCGATACTTTTGAATTGATTGGAGTTCTTCCGTTTCCAAAAGGAAACCCGGAGACCATTTCCTTTCATCCGAGCGGTAAATATTTAATTGCCGGTGGAGGAATTGGTGGAAAATCTGGGACAACTGTCACCTGGGATATCACCAACGGTAGAGAAATGATGACGATGGGCAATGAATTCGATTCTGTGCTCGCTGCTGATCTTAGGGCAGATCTCGGGGGAATTGCACTTGGCGGACCTTCGCGGCTCGTCAAATTTTGGGACACCCAAGAGGGTGAACAAATTAAAAGCATAAAAAAGCACACTGATTGGGTTACTGCACTCGCCTACTCCCCAGACGGAGTCCTTCTTGCGACAGGCGGTCGTGGCAGCGGAGTCCAAATTTGGGAAGCCGCAAGCGGAAACGAATTCCATAGTCTCCGTGGTCACCAAAAAGCTATCGTCGACATCAAGTGGAGAGCCGATTCAAACCTCGTGGCAACCGCCTCAGGGGACGGAACAATTCGTTTTTGGGATATGAATCAAGGCAAGGAGGTGAAAAAAGGCACAGCCTCTGGCGGCGGAATACTTGCCCTCGACTACGCACGAAATGGAAAATTAATATCTTCAACTCGTGACGGCCGCGTTCAACTATGGAAGGCCGACCTGACTCTTGAGAAACAATCTCAACCATTCCCTGAGATGATAACCGAGGTCGCATTCTCCCATGATGGTGCCCGCTACTTCACGGCTGACTGGAATGGAAAAATTGAAGCTTGGAATACTTTAGATTTTAAAAAGATCGGAGAATTAAGCACGACGCCACCCTCAGTCGAAAACCGTATCATTTCCGTCTCTCAGGAAATGAATGCAATTGAAGCTGATATCGTCCTGCACCGAGAAAAAAATACGACTGCCGACATCGCTTTAAAAGGCGCTCTTGCTGCTGCAGACAAGGCTAGCACAGAACTTTCAGTTCTTAAAAAAGAGTCCTCAAATTTTCAGCAGGAATTTGATTCCCT
>DIHU01000114.1:0-2604 GCA_002420315.1 Akkermansiaceae bacterium UBA5688 | reverse complement strand
CGATCAAATCACAAAAAAGATAAAAGAAACGATCCAACAAAAGATCAAAACTGAACAAGAACACTTAAAGAGCACTGCAGAAAAACAAAAACTCGAACAAGAGCGCATTGCAGCGGACCGAACCCTAATTGCAGCAGCTCAGGATACAACCAACAAACGGGAAGCCTCGAGCAGGGACCCTGAAAATATCGAAACTAAGAATCTTTTGATTGTAGCCGAGCAAATCGAAGACCTAGCAAGGCAGGTTACCCAGCGGTATACTGGGAAATTAGCAACTCTCAATAAGCTCATAGCCACCCAAGCTACATTAATCGAAAGTCTGATTACTGAAATACCGGAGCTAAATGCGCGAACTGAGCAACTCACAACCGAACATCAACAACTGATTACGCAGCGAGCCAAGGCAGCCGAAGAGAAAGATACAAATCTTGCCAAAATGAAGGCCACACAGAGCAAGATTCTTAGAATTGAAAAACAAGTTCAATTGCTCAAAAAGGCAGCTCAAGACCAAGAAAAGATTTTGATTGCCGCTCAGAAAGAGCTCACCAACACAATGGACAAAAGGTCTAAATTTGCTGAACGCCTCAAGAAGTGGAAAGCTGCCGCTGTCAATACGAGGCTTATTCAGACCCGGTTAGAGCTAGCGTCAATTGACAAAGATGATCCAGCTGTTGCATCTAAAATTGTCGAACTCCAACGGAAATGTGACGATTTGGCCTTAAAATATCAGGCTTCAAAAAAATAACATATTGAAAACGTCCGTTGCATCTGCGCTGGACCTCCCATCTTTTTAGGTAAAAAGACTGACCTGCTCTAACTCAAGAGCAAGATCGACACTATTCACTGTCACAGAAGCAGGAACTTCAAGAACAGTCGGGGAAAAGCTTAGAATTCCTTGAATTCCCGCATCGACCAATTCGTTGGTAACTTCTTGAGCGTGCGCTGCCGGCACCGAAAGCACCGCCAACTTGACCTTATTCTTTCGAATAAAACTTGGCATATCATCAACATGATAGACAGGCACACTAATCCCTCGAAGAATCACTTCCTCAGGAACAGTGTCAAATGCCGCAACCGGCTCAAACCCTTCCTTTTTAAAGCCATCATATCGAAGTAAAGCTGCACCAAGATTTCCAACTCCAACCAAAATCACCGGTTGTAGGTGCTCTCTACCCAAAACTTCACGGATCGCGTCGGCAAGTTCAATGACCGGATATCCAAGCCCTCGAGTGCCGAAGGTTCCGAGATATCCCAAATCGCGACGGAGCTGGGCTGGATTCACACCAGCCGCCTTGGCTAAACTCGATGAACTCACGGTCTCGATCGAGTTATCCTCTAATCGTCGCAGACATCGATGATAGATCGAGAGTCGATAGATAGTTTTTCCAGGAATCTTCGGTTTCTCCACAAATTATTTTTGTATATCGTAGGCGAAAGTCAAGAGGCCGGAATGATCAATGTCTAATAAACACCCAACAACAGAAGACACCCTTCTTCAATAACCCCCTCTAATCCAACGCCTTGTCATAAAGAAAATCATGACCCTAATGAATCTCTCAATAACTCCGGCACAACTTCCATCAGCAGGCTTATCAAGCAGTTTTAGCACCGAACTCCCTACGGGAAAATCCCACCAGTCCTCAAAATAACCAGCGGAATCAGGATATTTCATTGTGAAATATTTATCTTTGCGAGGGTGATTTCGGAATACAGAATGAGTCGTTCACCAGACATATCTATGCCCCGTAAAGATTTTACTATCACCAATCAACTTGGAATCCATGCCCGGCCCGCTGCGCAATTCGTTAAGATCGCGAACAGTTTTCCGTGCGATATTCGCGTGGAGAAAGACGACGATGAGGTCGATGGCAAAAGTATTCTTGGATTGATGATGTTGGCAGCCGGTCATGGTTCGGTGATCTCTGTAACCACTGAAGGTGACCAAGAGAACGAAGCTCTCGCCGCCCTCGGTGATTTGATCGAAAAAGATTTTGAGGAAAGCGCAACTGCTTAGGGTCTATCTTCCTCCCATTTCCTTGTGATTGACCGAACAGGTTCCAATCGTCAGGCTTTCGTCAAACAAATGGCGGAAGAAACACCAAAAGAAAAAGTTTTTAGCGGCACCCCAGCGTCCCGTGGAATCGCTTTTGGCCCAGTTCATGTCGCCGCACGAGGTTTTCCCGCCCCAAATGTTTACGAGATTCCGGAAGATGAACTGAGATCTGAAAAGGAGAGGCTCGCAGCTGCCTTCGAAATTACAAGACAGCAGCTCGCCAGGTTGAAAACTAAGATTGATGAAGTCGCTGGTGGCGATGAGGGCTTGGTTTTCGAAGCGCATGGCATGGTTCTCGACGATCCGAGCCTGCAAACAAAAGTTGAACTCGCCATTGAAAATCGAAAACAAAATGCCGAGTACTGTTTTTACGCGGTAATGCAAACGGTCCTAGAGGCTATGCGTCGTATTTCAGACCCCTACCTCCGTGAGAGAACTATCGACATCGAGGATGTCTCACAGCGGGTGCTTAGAAATTTTGAAGCTCCCAGTAATATCGTCGGCCTAGATCATCAGCACCTCTTCGCCGCCCATGATCTAACCCCATCGGA
>DIHU01000070.1 GCA_002420315.1 Akkermansiaceae bacterium UBA5688 | reverse complement strand
TGGTTGAGGTTGCCATAAGAGAAACACTTATCCCCCCGAGGTTTCTACGCCAATTTATTCGGTTTTCATTCAAAATTACACATTGATTGGAAGACCGGATTATATTTTGGGGCGAGAGGATTTTGTTCGAAAGAGTGCTCGAAGATGTGTTTTCTACCTCTGCTGAGGCCGTTGGATGAATTAGGTTTTTCTTTGTGAGATCGGAGGTTTCTTCTGATTTTTTTGAATCCAGCCTTCCCTGAGATACTGAGAAGTGTAATTCGCAATCGCCAAATGCGGGGCATGGGGTAACCTAACTCTATGAGAACCAAAGCTTTGAGGTTTTTTCCTGCTCTTTTTTTGATGCTGGCTATTGTGTGGCCGTTTGCCGGGGCCGGAGAAGTCCGGACTTGGACAGCTGCCGATGGGCGAACGCTCGAGGCGGAATTTATTACCGCGAACGAAAGGAATGTGACCTTTCGTCGCAAGTCGGACCGGAAACGTTTTACTTTGTCGCTTGATAAGATCTCAGAGTCGGATCGGAAATGGGTGGCAGAGACGCTTGAGGACTTAGATGGACCCGGCGAGAAGGAGCCTAGCGGGATTTTCGAAGGCCGTTTGACAGAAGAATGGGAGAAGATGGACTATGAGAGCCTCAAGTTTCGTTTTTACAGCGAAAAAAGAATGAGCCCGAAGAAACGTCATCCACTCTTGATTTTTTTGCACGGAAAGGGGTCTGGCGGAAGTGATAACGAGAAGCAGCTCAATGGGATCGTTCGTGATTTTGCTCAAGGACGGTTCCATGAAAAAAACCCTTCCTTCATTTTTGCACCCCAATGTCCTGATGATTCGAAAGGTTGGCGCGGCGAATATCTTGACGATGTCATTGGGCTCGTTCGCGCGGCTATTAAGAACTTACCCGTCGATGAGGACCGTGTCTATATCACCGGGCTCTCGATGGGAGGATTTGGAACTTGGTCTGCCCTAGCCGAGGCCCCTGATCTTTTTGCGGCAGCGGTCCCGGTTTGTGGGGGAGGCGATCCGGGAACGGCCAAGGTGATTAAAGACATCCCAATTTGGACTCACCACGGAGTTGCAGACGCGGTTGTGAGTGTAGAGTTTACACGTCGAATGGTGGCTGCTTTGGAGAAGGAGAAGGGTAATATTATATACACCGAATATGACGAGGCCTCTGGGGTAAAACATGATGCTTGGACTCCTTGTTATTCGAATCCAGATGTCTTTGAGTGGATCTACGAACAGCGAAGAGGACAGAAGGAAAAGAAGTAGGTTCTGTGACTTGGTGTTTCAGCCTAATCAAAGTCTTCTTCTCACTCTGAGGATCGGCTTACTTAGCTATCTAGGGTGGACGAGAAACTAGATTTCCTCTGCGGAGAACTCGGTTGTCGAGTTTTCGGAGTGGTGAACTGGAGTTGAGATGTGGCTCGCCTAACCTTTAAAAGGTGGGGGAAGCTGCAAAGCTCGCATCATTTCCTCGGCGATATAGTGTAAATTTTGTGATCGTGGGAAAGAATTAGGAGCTCCCCATCGGAATCCTGAACAAAAGCGGTTGGCTTGATGGTGCTCTTTGTGCGTTTAAAGATTTTGGTGTTACTGGTCTTTCTTCCATTTTGGAAATCAAGAGCCCAAATATTACCGTGAACAAAGTCCCCATAGATATATTTCCCCTGGAGTTCAGGAACCGCTTTGCCACGATAATGGATTCCTCCGGTGATAGAGAGACCGCTGCTGCGATCATATTCGTGGATGGGGTCGATGAATTCAGTTGCTTTGGATGGAGCATCGGTGCGTGCATTAGCGGAATGGGCTCCTTCTCGGTAGGACCATCCGTAGTTCCCTCCTTTGGTGATAATATTGATTTCTTCCCAAGCGTTTTGGCCAACGTCGGCAGCCCAGAGCTGATTTGTATCTGGGTGAAAGGTGAGGCCCCAAGGATTACGGAGGCCGAGGGCAAAGATCTCGGGATGATGGCCGGGTTTTTTGAGAAAGGGATTGTCGGAAGGAAGACCATAGGGACGGTTACCGGTGCGGGTGTTCACGTCGATACGGAGGATCTTGCCGTTGTAAACGAAGGTGTTTTGAGAAAAGCGCTGTGGGTCGTTTGCTTTTCCGCCGTCACCGATTGCGACGTAAAGATAGCCGTCAGGGCCAAAGATGATGTTTCCGGAGTTATGATTCCAGAAGGGTTGAGGGATTTCTAACAAAACGCGCTCGGACGAGATGTCGGCCCGGTCAGGGTCATCGGCGAAGGTTCGCATCTCGCTGACGCGGGTGTGCTTGGGATCTTGAAGTGAATAGTAGATGTAGAACTTACGATTTTTGGCATAATCGGGGTGGAACGCGAGTCCAAGAATTCCTTCCTCGAATTGTTGCTTGATAAGTGGTCGGTCGGTTAGGTCAAGAAAGGTGATTTCCTCGTCCGAGGAACGGTCTTTGGGTAGGATTGTGATTTTTCCAAACTGCTGGACAAGGAAGAGGCGTTCCGTGCCATCGGGTGGTATGGTAAGAGCGACCGGAAGTTTAATGTTTTGGGCCTTGAAGGTCTGAGTGATTTTGATCTCGGGAGCGGCTAGGAGGATTGACGCGGTGAGGAGAAAGGTTGCGATGATTTTCATGGGAGTAATAGTGACTGAAAAATAGAGGTCGTCCAAGGTTGATTTTAGCTGGTAGATCGAGAGGTTGTTGGGGGGTGATGGAATGATCGCTTAGCAAGATTTGGGTTTTACCAAAAAGGGTGAGGGTGAAGAAATAGAGAAGTAGCAGAAATTTTATGAGTCCAGAAATCAAGCTATGCTGTTAGATAAATTTGGGGATTTTTTTCGTTATCGGGATCTTTTATAGCGCGATTCTGATGGAGTAGTGGAAAAGAAGGGTGATTGATAGTAACTCAGTATGCAGAAAAGAAAAACGACGTTTTTACGAACGTCGTTTTGTATTTGGAGTGATCAGGGGCTCGCGTTTTTTTAGAGGAGTCCTGCTATAACGAGACTGACGATGGCCATAACGTTGATCAGGATGTTCATTGAGGGACCGGAGGTGTCCTTGAGTGGGTCACCGACGGTGTCACCGACGACGCTAGCAGAGTGCGTGTCGGACCCTTTGCCGCCATTGTTGCCGTCTTCGACGTGCTTTTTGGCGTTATCCCAGGCGCCACCGGCATTGGACATGAAAAGTGCAAGAAGAACACAACCGAGGAGAGCTCCGATAAGGCACCCGGCGAGAGTTTTGGCTCCAGCTTGAGTTCCTTCGGCCCCAATAAAATTGAACCCAAACCCAACTACGATTGGTGTCCCAACT
>DIHU01000237.1:40614-47982 GCA_002420315.1 Akkermansiaceae bacterium UBA5688 | reverse complement strand
GTCTTGCAAGACACTGAGCATGAGTGACAGCCAATACAGCGATCCAAGTCGACTAACATACCAGCCCTTTTGTAATTAAGGCGAAACTCTTCGCCTACCTTTTCCCAGGGTAAAACCTCCTCTTTGGACATCACCCTAGCACTTAACAAATCAAATAAGTTTAGATAGATAAAAATTCACAAAAAATTCACAAAAAATATAAAAACATCCTAAAGAAAAATTATCCTAAATTTACTTTGCCAACATAAATCAGTCAGACAACTTTTCTCAAGACTTTAGACGACCGACAATTTCCCTGAAAACATGCAAACCAGACCTCTCGGAAAAACCGATCTTGATCTTCCCATTCTTTCCTTCGGAGCATCGTCTTTGGGAGCTGAATTTCGCTCGGTCGATATCGATGAAGTGATGAAATCTACAATCACGGCATTGGAATTAGGTATGAATTTCATCGATACTTCCCCGTTTTATGGTCGTGGGATGTCTGAAGTAATGCTTGGCCAAGGGCTCAAGGGAATCCCACGTGATAGCTACCTTCTCGGAACCAAGCTCGGTCGCTACTCCGACATTCATTTCGATTTCTCCGAAAAACGCGTCGAAGAATCCATTCATATCTCCCTTCACCGCCTAGGCACCGATCACCTAGATGTCCTGCTTATGCACGACGTCGAGTTTGTTCAGCTTTCTCAGATCTGGGAGGAAACCTGGCCTGCTCTGCTCAAGGCAAAAGAACAAGGCAAGGTTCGTGCCATCGGTTTTTCATGTTACCCGATGAAAACCTTTAATACTGTCCTCAATCACATCGAAGACACCTGTGACTGCGTCCTTTCCTACAATCAGTATACCCTCCAAAATACGGCCTTCGCCAAGGATCTCCTTCCGCGGCTAAAGGCACAAAACATCGGAGCAATTAATGCCGGGCCATTTTCTGCCAGACTACTTACAAACGCGCCACTCCCTGATTGGCTTAAGGAACCCGAAGAGGTTAAGGCCGCAGCTCGTGCTGCTGCAAAACTTTGCGAAGACAATGGTGTAGACCTTGCCCAGCTCGCTCTTCAATTCTCGTGCGAACATACCGACATTTCTTCGACAGTTGCAGGATCCGCAAATCCCCAAAATATCAAAAAATGGGCGAATTGGCTCGCCGAGCCAATCGACCAGTCCCTTCTGACTCAAGTTCAAGCCATCTTCGCTCCTGTCAAAAACCTCGGCCATCTTGAAGGCCTTCCTGAAAACAACTAAGCGCGGATAAATTCCTATGAAGGGAGCTCCTCTCATTTATCGTTTCAATTACCCTCCGCATTGAACTTCACACAACAATTTCACCTAACTTCTCAATGTCTTACGCAATCGAATTCACCAACCCAAATGAAATCAGCCCGATCGAAATCGCTGACGAACAAGCTCCCGGCCCAGGCGAAGCTCTCGTCAAAACTCATCGTATGGGCATTTGCGGAACCGACCTTTCCTGCTACCTCGGGAAATTTCCTTTTTTTGACTATCCACGCACTCCTGGCCACGAGCTCGGCCTCGAAGTGGTAGCCGTCGGCAAAGGAGTAACCAACGTCAAAGTGGGTGACAAATGCTCGCTTGAGCCATACGTCAACGATCCGCACAGCTCGACTTCACAAAAAGGAAACACTAACTGCTGCCCAGGCGTCCAGGTCATCGGCGTCCACGGCCCCGGCGGGCTTCGAAAAGCAAACTGGACTGTCCCAGCCCGAAAACTTCATGTCGGCAACAAACTCTCTTATGACGAGCTCGCACTCGTTGAAACCCTTGCCATTGGATACCACGCCGTTCACCGAGCCAACCCCAAGGCAGGCGAAACCGTTATCGTGATCGGAGCTGGACCGATCGGACTATCGTGCCTCGAATTCCTAAAGCTTATGCCTGAGGTCAATGTTATTGTGATGGACATGGTTCAAGGGCGGTTAGACTTCTGCGCCAACAACCTCGGTATTGAAAATGGAGTTCAATTCAGCATGGACGGATCTCACCTAAAAAGACTAGAGGAAATGACGGACAGCAAGCTTGCCGATGTTGTCATCGATGCCACTGGCTCGGTCAAATCTATGTCTAACTGTTTCGAATACGGAGGCTTCACCTCACGCATAGTCTACGTTGGTATTACGACCGAAAACCTCACCTTTCCCCACGCTCCCATCTTCCATCGTCGCGAGCAAACTTTACTCGCCTCACGCAATGCGCTCCCAGCCGATTTTGACGACATCATAAAGATCATAGAGTCTGGAGATATTGACACGAAAGCATGGATCACCCACCGCCTTGACATTGAGGAAGTTCCTACCGAGTTCGAAAAATTTACCGATCCAAAACTTGGCGCTATAAAAGCCGTTATTACCGTTAATAACTAAATTTAAATCTTAAAGTCCCCTCTCTCACATCGCCCCACATTCGACTGTGAAATCCGGCCGCGTCGACCATCCTTAATTCGGTCAAAAAACCTCTAAATTCCTATTATAACAAACTATGAAAATCTGTCCTAAATTTACTTTTGGTGTCGGCGATCGTTTCGCGCACGGTGCACACGCTCAACTTCAAGCCTTCATCTCCGCCAGAGAACTCGGGGTCGACATTTGCCCAACCTGGAACAAGTCCAATCGTGAACACGAAATCATTGGATCCGAGCCACAGTCCACCCGGGACGCTGCTGACATGGCGATTACTGAACTTGGCTGGCCTGGCGAATACCTCCTCGACGCAGACCATATCAACCTTGGCACGGTTGATCGCTTCATTGCTCCATGTAACTTTTTTACTCTCGACGTTGCGGATGACATTGGCGAAGCAGCCGATCCGGCTGACGTTGAAAACTTTATCAAAAAGCATCCTGAACTCACTGGCTCCGTCACAGTTGAAGGAATCGAAGGACCTCTAGAAATTTCTCGCGAACTTGTTGAAAAAACCGCTAACCAGTTTCTAAAAGCAACCCAGAAAGCCAAAGCCATCTATGATTACATCGTAGAAGCTAAAGGCGGAACTGACGACTTCGTAACCGAAGTATCGATGGACGAGACGGACAATCCACAAGTTCCAGCTGAGATGCTAATCATTCTCGCCGCCATCGCCGACCAAGGAATTCCCATTCAAACTATAGCCCCAAAATTCACAGGCAGATTTAACAAAGGAGTCGATTACGTGGGTGATGTCGCGCAATTCGAGCAAGAGTTTAACGATGACCTAGCGATCCTCTCCCACGCCGTGAAAGCATACGGCCTGCCTCAAACTCTCAAACTTTCTGTGCACTCCGGTTCAGATAAATTTTCGATATACGAGCCTATCAAAAAAGCAATTACCCGCACTGGCGCGGGACTTCACATCAAAACTGCTGGCACTAACTGGCTTGAAGAAGTCATCGGCCTAGCCACCGCTGGAGGAGACGCTCTAAAGCTAGCCAAAGAAATCTACGCCAAGGCACTCGATAAAAAAGAAGCGCTATGCGAACCGTATGCCACTGTCATAGATATTGACCATTCCAATCTTCCGAGCGCCGACGAAGTCAACGGCTGGACCAGCGCGCAATATGTCAGCGCACTCACCCATGACCAAAGCAACCCTAACTACAATGCAAATGTGCGCCAGCTCCTTCACGTTGGATTTAAGATTGCAGCTCAAATGGGAGATCGCTACCTCGACGCTCTAAAAGCAAACGAGAAAGTCATCTCTGAATGCGTCACACACAATCTCCTCGAGCGCCATATGAAGCCTCTTTTCATTTAATCAATCGATACAACGACTCAACACAAAAAAAGCGGCTCCGGTAGAACCAGAGCCGTTTTTCTTATTAATAATGTGACTATCCAATCTCCATTTTCAAATAACGCAGGAGCGAAGTAACGAACGAAAGATTAAGAAAGGTCATCATTATAAAATGATAATCTAAAAATCAAATGTCCCCTGAAGGTAGGCTAGAGTACTATTTTCCGAGAGGCCGGTCTCATCTACGAAGCCACCAGGTATGAAGTGGGCCAAACCAGTATTGAAAAGTAATTGGTCATTTGCCTGCCATCGAACACGGAGATCAATCTCTTCTCCAATATGCCGACCACTGCTTCCCAAAGGATCTCGCCGACCTCCAGGAACTGCAGCCCCGCCACGCACCCAAGCATCAGTATCACTGGCAAGCGTATAACTCCTAAGGTAAAGCTCTACTTTCACTTCATCAACTGGCTTAAACGAAAGAGAAAGCGTTGGGTTAATCGTATTCTCAGCAGTAAAGAACCGACTGAATCCATAGAGCCCAAACGGAGCCCCAAATAGTTCAGTGAATCGACCGCTGTCACAATCAACAGGATCGTCATCACCAGTCCCATAATTTATCCAAGCCGAGACACGGGGCTTCCAGGGGTGTTTAAAAGTATGACCGAGTTCAGCGTGGACAAAGTAAGCTGAATGATCGAGCCCGTTAAGATCACCCCACTGAGCGGACACGGTGACATCATAATCAAAGAAATTATTATAGATTAGACCATAAGCATGAGCACCTGCCGTATGTAACTTGCGCTCTCTCGCTTGATTTCTCTGGTCATCCAAATAGAAATAATAGGGCTCAAATACAAAAGCAGGAGAACTACCCCGAAAGGTTGCATAAGCACCGTAAAACTCTCTTTCTTCTCGTGAACGATCGTCAAATGATCCTTCACGAGCTTCAACCGGACGGGTTGCAAAAAAGTTGGTAACCCATGGGGACTTATCATCCCCAACCCTCAGGCGCACGCCATCGAAGGTGTTGGCGGAGTTCCTAAAACGATTCCGAGCGATGAGACGACGATCAACGGCATCAATAGTAAATCTTCCAGCCTGTAGGCTAGTGGTTTGACCAAAAAGACCATTCTTAGAGTAAAGCTCAACGTAAGCTTGCAGGAAATCGGTATGGTTGTCCTGACGCGCACTCGGGGGGAAATTAAAACCCTCGCGTCGTGAATCCTCTAATTCGAGAGTAAATCTGAAAGGATCAAGAACGTCACGCACTCCAAAATAAAACCAATGACGACTGAAATACCCACCATCAGACGGAAGAGAAGAAACCCGATAAAAGTTGTCGAAATTCTCTATTCTGCTTCGGTGCTGAAGTCCTAGAAGTAGCCAATCATTACCCTCGGTAACCCCGGAGAGATTATATCGATCACTCCAGTCAGAGAGAGTAGAGACATACTTCGGAAGCTCAGGGCTTGGCTTAGCTCCAATTGCCTTTGATGAAATGACTGAAGTCTGCCCAGCGGATGAAGAGGCCAGAGCTACACCACTGGCGTAGACTCCAGTTAACAGTAACGACCTGGAGACTTTCACCAATCGTTCGCGTTTACCTTCAGCTTTTTTGTGTCCTCGAAATCCTTTAAACATGGCTATCAAATTGATAGTCCTAGACCTAGATTTGAAGAATAATTTTTATTATTCCGAACCATGTAACTAACAACCACACCTTCTTAGACCATAGAGCGACGCCCTCGAAAAGCTCCAACTCGCACCCCAAATCAAGCTGTAATTAAATTGATCCTGAGGACTCTTCGTCTTCCAAAGGAGCGGTGGGGAGCTGAGATACTTCATCCAGCAAGTTGACCACCTCGACCCCACGAACCGCAGATTTATCCTGACGAAACATCAAGACCGGAGTGTTACGGAGGACCACCCGCTTTGAAACCTTGCCTTGGATAAAACCACGCTTTCGCTCGAGTTGATCAAGAATCCCAGGGGCAGATCCTCCAAGAATACTCACGAAGACCTTAGCCTCCTTAAGATCCTGGGTAACATCAACATCACTGACGGTAACAAGAGCATTTTTCCACTCAAAATCACGTTGCAAAACCCCGCTAATTTCGCGGCGTAGCAGCTCATTGACCCGATCCTGTCGCTTTGCCATTTCAGCCTAACTTAAAGAGTCTGGTCGATTTTATCCAGAGTGTAGCACTCGATCACATCGCCTTCCTCGTATTCATTGAAAGATCCAAGGCGGATTCCACACTCAATCCCTTGTTTTACCTCGTCAACCTCGTCTTGGTGGCGGCGGAGAGTCGACATCTTACCATCAAAGACCGGTTGCTTACCGCGGAGAACTCGAGCATGTGCGGAGCGGGTGACCTTACCACTCTTAACGACACAACCAGCGGCGCGGCCTTTATTGACTTTGAAGACCTGCTTAACTGAAGCGCGCCCGATAACGGTCTCGCGAACTTCAGGATCGAGCATGCCCAGCATCGACTCCTTCACCTGATCGATTAGTTCGTAAACGATGGAATATAGCTTCACTTGAACGCCCTCTGCCTTAGCCGCTTTGACAGCTTTACCGTCCACCTTTACATTAAAGCCGAGGATAATAGCATCGGCAGAACTTGCCATAAGAACGTCGGACTCATTAACTGCTCCAGCCCCAGCAATGATGAAGTTGGCCTCTACCTTCTCGGACTCAATCTCCATAATCGCGTTCTTGATGGCCTCCGCAGTTCCCTGCACATCAGACCGTAGGATTAGATTAAGCTTAGCCTTACCCGTCCCAGAAACAGCTTGGAGCATATCCTCTAGACGACTCTTCTTCGGCTGCACGAGCCGATCTTTCCGAAGCTCGACCAAACGCTCTTCAGAAAGCTTTTTGGCCACGCGATCAGAATCCATCTCGACAAGCGAATCTCCCACATTTGGCAACTCGGCAAACCCAAGCACCTCAACCGGAGTCGAAGGGCCTGCTTCTTTTACTGAATTGCCTTGGTCGTCGATCATGTCCTTCACCTTCCCAGCGAAAGGCCCACAGATAAACGGCTTCCCTTTCTTGAGAGTCCCACTTTCGACGATAACGGTAGCAGTTGCTCCGCGACCGGCTTTGACGCTTGCCTCGATGACCGATGCACGCACGTTGGCTTTGGGATTAGCTCGAAGCTCGAGAACCTCAGCCTGCAAAGCCATAAGTTCCAGCAATTCATCGATTCCGTCACCCGTCTCGGCAGAAACTTTAATACACTCGGTATCTCCTCCCATTTCGGAAGGGACAAGCTCGTGTTCCATCAGCTGCGTCATGACACGCATTGGGTCAGCAGCAGGGAGGTCTACCTTGTTGATCGCAACAATGATCGTTTTACCGGCAGCCTTGGCGTGTTTGATCGCCTCTTCGGTCTGCGGCATAATACCGTCGTCCGCGGCGACAACCACCACAACAATATCGGTGACATCTGCACCACGCGAACGCATTTTAGAAAAAATCGCATGACCCGGAGTATCGAGAAAGGTAATGCTGCGATTACCATGTTTAACACTGTATGCGCCCACGTGCTGGGTGATGCCTCCGGCTTCGCCTTTGGCAACACGGCTTTCACGAATAAAGTCGAGCAAGGAGGTTTTTCCATGATCAACATG
>DIHU01000237.1:0-40308 GCA_002420315.1 Akkermansiaceae bacterium UBA5688 | reverse complement strand
TTCCATGATCAACATGTCCCATGAAAGTGATGATGGGAGCGCGGTAAGCAAGCTCTTCTTCGGGCTCTTCAACCTCTGGCTCTGGCTCCTCAAAAACTTCCTCCTCTTTGTGAACACCACCACCTTTTGCTCGTTTCTCACGCTCAAAAACAAACCCGTGAGCTTCACAGACTTTCTCAGCAATTTCCGGTTCGATCGCCTGAGTCGGAGCTACAAAAATCTCTAGCTTGATGAGATCTGCCATGATCTCGAAGGCCATCTTACCCATTTTTTCTGCCAGGTCACTTACGATGATCGGGGGCTTTATACTGATAACATTCCCATCGATCTCACTTTCATCCGCCCCGTCATCGGAAAAATCTCCCGAGGCAGCGACAGATTCTTCCGCTGGCGCCGGAATTTTAACGAAATCCGGATCACCCTTATCCTCTAGACGATTTGAGATACTAGGGAGAACATCCTTCCCTGAATTTTCTGTTTTACGAATACTACTTTTCTTGGGCTGATCTTCCTCAATCCCCAGATCGAGAGCAGCTTTTTTCTTGTCGTCCACCGTCTGCACCTTGGCGGCCTCCTGACGCTGCCGCTCGCGACGCGATGGCTTGGGCTTCTCGCTCAAGAGGTCGAGGACCTCCTCTTTTTTTTCTTTGTCGTTAGCCATGCTAATGCGGGTCTTTCGGTGGGTCGGGTATGATATTGTATCAGACGTTGAAAATCTTCCTTCGTTATCCTTCGGGGGCTTCTTCAGCAGGAACTTCGGTTTCTACTGATTCCTCCACGGGGGCTTCAGTAACCTCGGCGGTATCTGGCTCAACCTCTTCTCCTCTTGCCGCGTTCAAAATCCTTGTCGCCTCTTCCAGGTCAACTTCAATTGCGCTCGCAATATACGAGGCAGGCATCTGAGCCACCATATCAACGGTGACGCCACCAGCCCGGAAAAGCCTTCCAGCAGTCGCATCATCGATCTTGAGATTTTCAGCAAGGTGGGTCGCAGCATCATCGACACGGGCTTCAAATTGTTCGTGCTGGCTCTCGTCCTTGCGGACTTGGACATCCCAGCCAGTTAGCTTAGAGGTCAACCGTGCGTTCTGACCACGGCGACCGATCGCTTTTGACAGGTCCTCCTCGTCAACAGTGACATTTACAACGCGATTTTCATCATCGAGGCTGAGGCTACGTACAATGGCGGGCTTAAGAGCTTCAGTGACAAATTCGGTGACGTCTTCGTTCCAGCGAATAATATCGACCCGCTCGTTGTTTAGCTCACGCACGATGTTTTTGACGCGCGCACCACGGAGACCTACGCAGGCTCCAACGGGATCGACTTTGTCATCGTGAGTGTAGACCGCGACCTTCGTGCGATATCCGGCTTCCCTCGCAACTGCACGAAGTTCAACCGTGCGATCGGAAATTTCTGCAACTTCTGATTCGAAGAGTCGGCGGACGAAGTTGGGGTGACTGCGAGAAAGAATAATTTCTGGCCCACGCCCCTCGTTATCAACAGACACAACGTAGCAGCGAATCCGATCTCCAACAGAGTAATCCTCTGTCCCAACACGCTCTTTCGAGGGCATTCGAGCCTCAAACTTCCCGAGATCGACCATGACATCACTCTTTTCAAAACGGCGAACAGAGCCACTCACAATATCGCCAGCCCGATCCTTAAATTCGTCATAGATCTTTTCTTTCTCAGCCTGACGCAAACGTTGCATCATAGTTTGCTTGGCAGTCTGAACCGCAATTCTCCCAAAGTTTTTCGGAGTAACGTCGAAATCAAGACGCGATCCAATCTCAGAGGAGTTCTCTTTCTTCTTGGCAATGCCCACGGGCACTTCGTTAAACTTGTCGATGTAGTCGTCATCTGCAACTACCTCGAGGCTAGCAAAAATGCGGGTATCGCCTTTCTTTTCGTTGATTTCGGCACGGAGAGATTCGATAGCATCAGCGCCCGGAACCATTTTGCGATAGGCGGAGCAAAAAGCAAATTCGAGGGCCTCGACGACGCGCTCGCGTTCGATAGCCTTTTCTTTCTCATAAAACTCGATGAGGGCAACAATGTCGGTGGTCATTTCCAGATTCGTGGTTCCCTGAGACCAAAAAGAGCGGGTTTAAAAACCCACTCCAAACGATCGTCAGAAGTTGTTGGGAGAATCATTAACGTGCCCAGCTAAAAAAAACAAGCCCTAATCAGCAACAGAGCGCCATCTCAATTTCCGCACTTTGGCCTCGGTTTGCCATGCTGCAATGCCCATCGGAGCGCAATATTCGATGACCCCTGGGCGGAGTCCAAGTTTACGGCCCTCGGTCGCGACATCCACCACCTGCTTCCCGTCAATAAAAGCTGAGAGTCTGCCTTCTTCCACGAGCAGACGTATAGCATACCACCGACCTTCTTCAAAATTCCCGTAAGTCGTTGTTTCGTTCTCCGAAGCATCCATCCCGTCAATTGAAGAGACCCCCACCGTCCCTCCCCCCCAACCACCAACAATAAAGGTAAGACACTCCTCTTTTGAAGAAACCGGAAAAGTCAATCCACAGAAAAAATCTGACCCTACCTCCTTAAGGGCCTCCAACTCAAGTTCATAGGGCATCTCGGGGAGTTCCCCACTAAATCTTGAACCGGTGAGCTCAACTCCGGCTTCAAGATGAAGCACTCCATCAGACCATTGCGCCGATCCTTCTCCACCAAATTGGATTTCATTCCAATCGCTTTCTTTCGCCTCAATCCATGGAATATCCCCCGTTTTTTCACTAGACATAGATTCTTGGCGATCACAACTCACGAAAAACATCCCCGCCAAAATAAAACCTGCTGTCTTCATTTCTTACTTTCGGTTGAAAATCGCTAGATCTTTCGAGTAATCCCGTAATTCCAGACACCTTCAACAGGCAAGACCTCTTAACAACCTTCTCCTGACCCTGCCGCGGCACGTCACGAGCTCAAGAAAAGAAGCCGAGGATTGCCATTCACATCCTTTCACTCTGAAAACCACCGATTCCTTCTCAACTTAAAGTTATCAATTCCAGCGACAGCTTAAAATCCCGTCACTTTTTTCCGTGGTCTTACTGAGGCCTCTTGAAATTTTTCAGATTGATCCCGCGTAGCCTAGGCGCTTAAAAAAGTTATGCCCCGCACTCTTCTTCTCTCTCTCTTAGCCTCTCTGCCACTTAGCGCTCAGCTCATTCCTTCCAATCTCGATAAAAGGATTACGATTCCCAAAGGTTTAACGCTGAATCGCTTCGCAGATCAAAATCAGGTTCAAAACGCCACCGCAATCTGCATCGATTCTCAAAACCGCGTCTATATCGCCGAAACTAATCGCTGGCGTGTTCAAGTCCAAGATATCCGTCACGGGGGCAGATTCCTGCGCGACCGCGTAAACGGGGATATTTCCAATATGACTCTTGAGGACCGTACCGCCTACCACAAGAAATGGGCCGGCAAGCAGAAGGACTTCCTGAAGTGGGATGAATTCACGAAAGATTCCGAGGTCATCAAGCTTCTCGAAGACACCGATGGCGATGGTGTCTCAGATAAGACCACTGTCTACCGCGGTGATTTCAATGACCCTCTCGCTGGTCCATCCGGTGGGCTCATCGAAAAAGACGGCACCGTATACTTCGCAATGATTCCTGGGGTCTACAGCTTGCAAGATACCAATAATGATGGAAAAGCTGAAGAGGTTAAAACGCTCGTTAATGGTTTTGGCGTCCGCGTCAGCTTTTCCGGTCATGACCTCAATGGATTCGCCTGGGGTCCCGACGGCAAATTATACTGGTCGATTGGCGACCGTGGTTATCATGTAGAGCAGGATGGTAAGACCTTTGCTCGTCCCGACTCCGGCGGGGTCTTCAGGGCTAACCCCGACGGGTCTGAATTTGAGGAGTTCTACGTCAATCTTCGTAATCCAAAAGAGATTGTTTTTGATGAATTTGGCAACTTATTTACCGTCGATAACGACTACGACCAAGGAGATCGTGAGCGGATCGTCTATCTCGTCGAACATGGAGACTCCGGCTGGAAAATGGGCCACCAAACCATGGTCTCCTTCGGCGGCTCAGTCTACAATCATATTGGCGGAAAGCCTTCGCGCAAAGAGGATCAGATCGATGCTTGGATGAACGAAGGTCTTTGGAATACCCGCCACGACCGCCAACCCGCTTACATCAATCCACCGATTGCATACAGCTCGAACGGCCCTTGTGGGTTGGCCTACAATCCTGGCATCGTCGGACTACCTAAAAAATTCGACCATAACTTCTTCGTTGCTAGCTACGTTGCCGGCCCCGGTCGCTGCCTCATTGAACGCTTCACTTTAAATCCTGACGGAGCCAACTTCAAACTCGGCGAGCAAACAACCTTCCTCAAGGGAATTGCCCTTACCGACCTCGACTGGGGATATGATGGCAAGCTCTATATTGCCGACTACGGTGGTGGCTGGACCAAGTCTGGAAAAGGCAACGTATACACCCTCGCCGACGACTCGAAACTCAAGTCAAAAAAGATTGCAGAAGTCAAAAATCTTTTCGCAAACGGCATCCCCTCCCTTAAGTCAGACAAACTCTTCGAGCTTCTGGCCCATCCCGACCAGCGGGTTCGTCAGCGTGCTCAATTCGCTCTCGCTGATCACGACCTCGAGTCGCTTTCTCTATTCGAAAAAGCAATCCAGCCCAACCAACCACTCATGCGCAGAATCCACGGTATTTGGGGGATTGGTCAGCTTGGTCAGAAAAACCCTTCCGCACTTAACTCACTTGCTAGGCTCATTGGCGACAAGGAAATGGAAATTAGGGCCAACCTTGCTCGTACACTTGGCAATCACGGCAAGCACCTTGCCCCATTTCGAAAGGCTCTGATCGCAATGCTAGAGGATTCATCGCCACGTGTTGCCTCCCTCGCAGCCATTGCTCTTTCCAATCATGGTCATAAAGATGCAGTCGAACCAGCGATTAAGATGTTGGAGAAAAACGACGATAATGACGTTATTGTCCGCCATGCGGGGATCATGGTTCTTACTAAATGTGCCCAGTTTGCACCCGAGTGGAAATACTACGATCATCGTTCGACAGCAGTCCGCCGCGCCATCGTCATTGCCCTTCGTCGCCAAAAATCTCATCTTCTCGAAACCTACTTCACAGACCGCGATCAATCAGTCCGTCAGGAAGCGATTCGCGCTGCTTACGAAATGGATGTTCGTAAAACCTATCAGGCTCTTTCAAACCAAGCACACAGTATTGCTCTAAAAGTTTCTCCTGAAGTTAAATGGCATCCTCTGACCGCCCGAAGAGCAATTTTTGCAGCTTGGGTTTTGGGCCAAGCAAAAGACGCCGAGGTAATCGCAAATATCGCAGCGAACCCGAAAATTGATTTTCGGGTTCGTAAGGATGCGTTAATCGCGCTTCTCGAATGGAACAACCCACCCGTCCCTGATCCTGTCACTGGATTCGCACGAACCCTTCCTAAGAATCGGATTAAGCTAGATATTAGCATCATTAAAGACCTCAAGGGTCTCATTGATGGAGTTGACAAAAACTCGATCGACCTGATTCCCCGCGCCCTCATTCTCTCCGAACAAGATCAGATTCCACTCGGTGAACTTCGACTCACTCGATACCTAAAGAATGAAAACTTTCCAGAAGAAGCCCGCGTTAAATCAATGAAGCTTCTTGCGTCTCTTAAAGAATCAAATCCCACTTGGCCGTTAACACTTCAAAAACTTTTCGCAGACAAGAGCGAAAAAGTCCGAAGCATGGCGAGAGAGCTTCTCTTCAAGAACGACCCCAATCGCGCCACCGCCCAACTTGGAAACCTTCTCACGAGCGAAGACGCCACCTTGAAAGAAAAGCAGCTCACTCTGCAAACTCTGACTAAGCTCAAAACACCAAAAGCTAAAGAGATCATCAAGGTTGCTCTCGACCAACTGACTGCCGGCGAAGCCGAATCAGGACTCGCCCTCGACATTGTCACCGCTGCCGAAACAGTGGCTCTCTCACTCGACAAATTCCGTGGTTCCCTCGCCAAGAACGACCCTAACGCTGAGTGGAATCTCCTCTGTCGCGATGGCGGAGACGTCAACTTAGGGAAAAAGGTCTTTTACGAACACGGAGCTGCTCAATGTCAACGCTGCCATACCATGCATGGAGTTGGCGGGGACGTTGGCCCCGAGCTTGGAGCCATCGGGAAAAATCACGATTCCGCCTACCTACTGCGTTCACTCGTCAATCCAGGAGCCGAAGTTGCTGCCGGTTACGGCCTTGGCACAATCACTCTGAAGGACGGCACTGAGATCAGCGGCAACTTCATGCCTGATGACGCAGACGGTAACGCCATCATAAAATTTGCCGAAACGAAAAAGGTGATTAAAAAATCAGATATTGCCAAAAAGAGCAAACCAGTCTCGGCAATGCCCCCAATGAACGGGCTACTTAGCAAACAAGAAGCTCGCAACCTAGTGGCATTCCTCGTTTCCTGCAAGAAGGACAAGACGGATGAGGGACACAAATAAAGCAAGAGATCAACGAGCCATTTATCGATATCGATTGCTTTAGAATAGGCAATCTTTGTTCAAGGTTGGTTTTTGAAATAGCGTTATGATTGCTGCTTGAATAGAATCTTTGCAGCTATCGTGAACAATTGCTTCCAACACATCTTTCTCATCGGAGCCATTCTCATGGCTCAAGTCACTTTTGCCGAAGACTTCATCTCCCAAGTCACCCGCCCAGAACGCTTAGTCGTAAAAGAAGGATTTGAAGTTGAGCGGCTCTACTCAGTTCCTAAAGAAGATTTCGGTTCCTGGGTCGTCCTTTGTGAAGACGATAAAGGTCGTCTTATCGCGGGTGATCAATACGGATCGCTTTACCGCTTTGATCGCCCTGCCCGAGGAGAAACTCTCACCGACGAGAACCTCGAAAAGATTGATCTCGATATCGGACATGCCTGGGGACTTTGCTACGCTTTTGACTCTCTTTACGTGGTCGTAAACGACAAGAAACACGAAGGGCGCGGTCTTTACCGAGTAGAGGACACCAACAAAGACGACAAATTTGATAAGGTCACCTTACTCAAAAAATTTCAAGAAGTGGGCGGAGAACATGGCCCACACGCAGTTGTCCTATCGCCTGACAGAAAGTCCCTTTACGTAGCCTGTGGGAACCAAACCGCTCTTCCCACTTACCAAAGCTCCCGCGTGACTGAATGCTGGGGCGAAGACACACTTCAGCCGCGGGTTTACGGCCGCGGCTTTATGAAAGGGGTTGAAGCTCCCCGTGGATGGATTTGCAAGACGGATCCAGAAGGAAAAAATTAGTAGGTCATCGCGACTGGGTTTCGAAACCAATACGATATCGACTTTAACCTTGAAGGGGAGATGTTCACTTACGATGCGGATATGGAGTGGGACATCAACACGCCTTGGTATCGACCCACTCGGATTAACCACGTCATCAGCGGAGCCGAATTCGGCTGGCGAAATGGTTCGGCAAAGTGGCCTGAATATTACAGCGATAGCTTTGGAGCCGTCGTGAACGTCGGCCCCGGATCACCCACGGGCGTAACCTTTGGGACCGGAGCAAAATTTCCGACCAAGTATCAGAAGGCTTTCTTCGCCTGCGACTGGTCTTTTGGAACACTCTACGCTATCCACCTCACGCCAAACGGCTCCAGCTACACTGGAGAGGTCGAGGAATTCATCGGCGGGCAACCCTTCCCCCTCACCGATATTTGTATCAGCAAGAAAGATGGCGCAATGTACATCACCGTTGGAGGCCGCAAGGTTCAGTCGGGAATCTACCGTGTGACCTACACAGGCAAAGAAAACACCGCTCCCGCCAAGCCACGTATCGAAGGAGCCGAGGAGCGCACTGAGCGTCAAGCGATCGCAGAATACCACCTCAAAAGCGACGCCTCTGTTGTTGATAAATTTTGGAAGCATCTTGGCAGCGAAGACCGAGCCCTCCGCTTCACCGCTCGCACCGCCATCGAAAAAGTGCCCACGAAGTACTGGGCCAAAAAAGCCCTCGATGAGAAAGACCCTTTCACCAAACTTGGAGCCCTTATTTCTCTAGCCCGTCTTGGAAACGAAAAGATCCAAGGAGCACTCGTGGAATCACTTCTCACGTTCGACTACAAGTCACTCAATCAGCAGGAACGTTTTGACCTTCTTCGCGCCTATGGACTCACTTTCGTCCGTATCGGCGCCCCAATCGAAAAACAAAGAGCCCAAGTCATCGCCCAACTCGATCCCCACTTTCCAGGGGATTCAGCTTCCGAAAACATCGAGCTCTCAAATGTTCTGGCCTACCTTCAGGCCCCCGACATGATCGCACGCTCGGTTGAGTTGATAACCAACGCACTGACCCAAGAAGAGCAAATTGCCATCGCTAAAAACATTCGCTTTGTGCAGGAGGGATGGACAGACGATTCCGAGAAAAAACTTTTCATCTGGTTCACCCGAGCCGCCGGCTACAAGGGTGGTGCAAGCTTCAGCAAATTCATCAACGAAATCAAAAAAGACCACCTCGCCCGTCTCTCTTCGAAGCGAAAGAAAGTGCTCGCGTCTACCATAAATGCCAAGCCCGTCACAAAAAACCCCCTGAGCAGCAATCGCCAGCTTAAGTTCGTCAAAAATTGGCAGATGAAGGATCTCACTCCCCTTCTTGGCGCTGGACTTGAGGGCAACCGGGACTTCAAAAACGGCCGCGAAATGTTCGCTGCTGCGACCTGCTACGCGTGTCACCGTTTCAACGAGGAAGGGGGCGGGATCGGGCCCGACTTGACCAGTGCGGGCGGCAAGTTAGCCCCCACGACCTACTTGAATCTATTATCGAGCCAAGTAATGAAATCAGTGATCAATATGGATCAATCACATTTACCCTTAAGAATGGAAAACAAGTCATCGGCCGTATCGCAAACCTCAAAGGAGATGATTACAGGATCATCACGGATCTCATGGCTCCCAGCGCCATGACTATTATTAAGACCAGCGATATCAAATCATCGGAGCCTACCAAGTTCTCGATGATGCCTCCGGGTCTCCTTAACATGCTAGAAGATGACGACATTCTAGATCTACTCGCCTACATCTTATCGAGAGGAAACGAGGATGATCCTTTATTCCAGAAATAGGGATTCAGATGATCGGGAAACCGCAAATTTTCATCTTGTTAGATAAGATCAAAGAGGAAACCCTAACACCATGAGAATGAGTCAGTTAATTCTTATCACATTCTTCCCGCTCACCGCGATGTTCGGAGAGATGCGCACCTATCTCAGCAAGGATGGCAAAAAAACCTTCCGCGGTGAGCTCATTGAGTATGAGTCCTCAACAAAAAAAGCGAAGATGCGTATCACCCGCGGAAAAGTCCTCACCTTTCCAATCGAGATCCTTTCGAAGCAAGATCAAAAGTATTTAGAAGAACAAGGCCCGATTGTTCAGGCCAAAAAAGCCCTTTCTATCGACACCAAACATTACAGCAAAAGGATTGAAAAAAATAAGCCAGCACAGGGGCAGTGGCACTTTGAAAAATACGCTCATAACTACATCATCACCGTGGAAAATAACCGTGATGAGATGCTCAGAGATGTGACGGTCGAATATCTCTTTTTTGTAGAGAAGAATCGCCGCCAGTATCAAAACAAGATTGAGAAGATCTCTAGTTCAGACACGATCGACCTCGTCCTCTCAAACGGAATTGAAACTATCGCTACAAAGAGCGCCCATCTGGAATCTTGGAGTGATAACCCAGTAATGCCAACAGGCGGAGGCGGTGGATGATGTTTCACCGAAGATCCCTACGGTCTGTGGGGAACATTCAATCAGCGCCCAATCATGGTCAAGGGGGCTAAGAGCAAATATCGCGATAAGCTTCTTGGTCTCGTCGTGCACTTGAAAGTGAACGGTAAAATCATCAAAACCGGTGCAAGTAACGACAAGGTCCTAGCCTTATCCGAAGAGAACGAATAGTCTCTTTGAAGCTGATTTCACCCCGAAAGGCTGTAGATTACTCCTCGCTGGGCGATTTACAGCGGAATCAACGATCTATGGGCCTGGGCTCCTGTCGAGCAGCTTTTGACCAAGAGATATCATTCTAGATCAATAGACGGGTCTCGACCCAGATCAGGGCAGCAATAATTGAGTAAGCCCGAGGATTGCGTCTCCCATCTAATTGTGCCAATCTGTCGCAGCTTTGAAATCTGCGGTTCTCGACAAAATTCTCTCTCGGCTCGACCAAATCGAGCCAGGAGAAGTGCAGGCGCTTCTTTCTAGGCTAGTTCGTGAAAAGGGCTTCCTCCAGAAGGTCTTCGAAGCACTCCAGGAAGGCGTTCTTCTCCTCGATACTTCGGGGGGAATTAGCTTTATCAATCATGCTGGGTGTCGTTTTTTTGGCACTACCCCAGAGGAGGCCCAGGGAAAGCCCTTGGACGAAGTCGTCCGTGGCGTCGATTGGACTAACTTGATGCACTCCAATCGCCGGACGGTAAGCCGAGATCTTGAAGTTTTTTATCCCGAAAACCGATACTTGAATTTTTATCTCTCCCCGGTCGCCGAAGAAGGCGAGGCTGATCTTGGACATGTTATGTTAGTCCGAGATGTCACCCGCTCTCGCGAAGAAGCGGAAAAGGAGATGGAATCCGAAAAACTCAATGCACTCACCCTGCTGGCCGCTGGGGTAGCCCATGAGATTGGAAATCCACTTAATTCCCTTTCACTTCACCTCCAACTTCTTGAGCGCCGCATCTCCGACCTTCCCGAAGGCGATCAAGAACCACTTCAAAAACACCTCGGCACGGCCCGCACAGAAATCGGGCGGCTTGACACCATCTTGAAGCAGTTTCTTGAGGCGATGCGTCCTACTAAGCCCGAACGGGAGCCCACAGAACTCCACCAGTTGCTCGAGGAAAGTTTACTCGCTCTCAGCCCAGAACTTGAAAGCCGAAAAATTCCTGTGAAACTTGATCTAGTCGAGAATCTTCCCTCTCTCGAGCTTGATCCAACCCAAATTAAGCAGGCATGTTTTAACGTCATCCGAAATGCTTATCAGGCCGTCGAACAAAATTCAGGCGAGATCCTGATTCAAAGCAGCGTAACCGACTACGAGGTTCGCCTCTCGATTTCGGACAACGGCAGCGGCATTTCACCGGAAGCGATGGGAGCAATGTTCGAACCATTTCGGACTACGAAAGCCGAGGGCACCGGGCTTGGAATGCTCATTGTCCGTCGCATCCTCCGCGAACATGGCGGAGAATTAGAAGTCGAAAGTGAGGAAGAGGTTGGCACAAAGGTCACTCTTTACTTTCCGAGAACTGATAAACGGGTGCGTCTGCTCGAAGATAGCGCCCCAATCGAAGTGTAGAAATATTTGTGAAAACCCTCTTGATTGTTGATGATGAAAAGGCGACCCGCGATGGCCTGAGAATGGCTCTCGAGGAAAGCTTCGACTGTTACGTGGCGGCAGATCTCAAACAAGCCAAACAGGTCCTGAGTTCCGAAGATGTCGATCTGCTCCTTACAGATCTTCGACTTGGAGTCGATTCGGGGATGGAAGTACTCGACGCGGCCCTAGCGCTTCCCCACCCGCCAGTTGCACTCATGATGACAGCCTACGGCTCAGTTGACACGGCAGTAGAGGCGATGCGACGCGGAGCCTGGCACTTTGTCACCAAACCTCTAAATCTGGATGAAGTAGAGCTCCTTCTAAAACGAGCCGTTCGAAATCGAACTCTAGAAAAAGAAAACGTTAAGCTTGTTGCGGAGAACGAAACTCTCAAAGAAAGCAAAGCTACTGCATCCCATGGCCTCAACCGCCTGATCGGACGGTCTGCTTTGATGGCTAAGGTTGCCGCCAAGATCGAACAAATCGCCTCGACCCGCGCGACGGTTCTCATTGAGGGAGAATCCGGAACCGGCAAAGAAGTGGTTGCCCATGCCCTCCACGACCTTTCTGGACGTCCAGGCGAAAAATTCGTGGGTGTAAATTGCGCTGCTCTTTCCTCTCAACTTCTGGAAAGTGAGCTATTTGGCCATGAAAAAGGCGCCTTCACTGGAGCCTCCCAGCGCCGAGTAGGAAGATTCGAGCAGGCTCATGGCGGGACTCTTTTTCTCGATGAAATAGGAGAGATTGACGCTCAAACACAAGTGAAACTGCTCCGAGCTCTTTCCGAACGAACCATTGAACGGGTCGGTTCAAACACCCCGATTCAAGTCGATGTTCGCATTATTGCCGCCACAAACCGCAGTCTTGCTGTAATGGTGGAAGAAGGAACATTCCGCGAAGATCTTTACTTTAGACTTAATGTTCTAGGCATAGTTATGCCACCTTTGCGCGCGAGAAGAGAGGACATTGTGTTACTTGCAAACTCCTTCCTATCCGAATTCGCCCAAGAAAATGGCCGCCCCGAGAAACCTCTCACCGAGGCTGCAATGAACTCTCTACTCAGTTACGGTTGGCCCGGAAATGTCCGAGAATTGCGAACTGCCATCGAGCATGCAGTGGTTATGTCAAACCAATCCGAGCTAGATATTCAGCACCTTCCAGACTTCGTCTCCGGCTTGGGACACCACTTTGAATCATCTTCGGCAAAAAACACCCTTGCTCCCGAGGAGGAATTCAACTTGCATGCCCTTGAGCAACGGGCTGTACAAGGCGCGCTTCGGGTTACGGCCGGAAATCGGACGAAAGCCGCGGAGCTACTTGGAATTAGCCGACGCACTCTTCAACGAAAACTTCGCGACGTTCCGCTTATTGATCCATAAACATCATGACTAGTTCCACTAAAGTCGGCGGCTTCGACAACGCCACTCTAATAAGTCGCATCCTCTTTTTCCTCGTCCTTTTTGGATTGGTAAGCTTTTACTTGATCCTGAGCTTTAAGGGCCTCACATCAGAAAAGGGAATTGAACAGGCTCAAATTGGCCGTGAAATAGCGCGGGGTAATAATAATACGACCAAAGTCATCCGTGGCGCTGCGTATTGGCAGGCCAAAGAAGCCGGAAAAGACATCGATCTCACCGCCTTCCATGACACCTACCACTCACCTCTAAATCCCTACATTTACGCAGCTGTTTTGAAGGCTGTGGGTGGCGACGATTTTGAAAAATTTCAAATGAATGAAGACATGAAAACTGTTTACGCTCTTGATCGCGTAATCTCAGCAGTTGCAGTCATTCTATTTCTTATTGCAGTCGGCATCAACTACCTCCTCATCTCCCGGATTTTCGATGTAAGAATAGCGGGAGCCACTGCTATCCTAATGATCTTAAGTGATCTGATGTGGAAGTTCACCCAGACGGGACTTCCACAGATGCTGATGCTCCTGCTTTTTTCTTGTGCGCTTTTCTTTATTTACCGGACACTCGAAGCATCAATTGAAAATCGAGGCGATATCAGCTCTCTTATAATAGCTGCCGTTTTTCTCTCACTTCTCGCTCTTTCTCATTGGCTGACTATTTGGATCATCTTGGGTTTTGTCATCTACGCCGCCTTCTTTTTCCACCCCAAAGGCATCTCCGGCTTTATGATCCTCGGAATTCTTCTGATGTTTAGCGGTTACTTTTTAGTTAAGAACATGGAGTGGACAGGAAATCCTGGAGGAACTGCTTTTCTAAGCCTCTACGGAGGACTAACTCAATCAGAATCCGTAATCATGCGGACGAGCGATCCCGCTGAACAAACCTATACTATTGTTTACAATCTAAACTCGTTTCTCATTAATACGACCAGTAGTATGCTGAGGCAGGTAAATGAGCTTTACAACAATCTTGGTTCTATCCTTGTAGCTCCACTCTTCTTCTTTGCGCTTCTGCATCCTTTCAAGCGCGAAGCTATTGCCAAATTCCGTTGGATTGTCCTTTTAATGTGGGTCATGGGAACTCTTGGAATGGCTATCTTCGGACTTTCAGAAAGCAATCTAGATCCAAATCAACTCCATATCCTTTTCTCGCCAATCATGACCGCTTATGGATTGGCCTTCGTCTCAATTCTATGGGCAAGAATCGAACTACCGGCCGGAGGAATACTCATGCGATATGGCCACTTCGCTATTGTCATTCTTATTAGTGCTGGACCTTTAATTTTGAAATTCCCAAGAGAAACGATCAATGCTTTGGCATCGTCGGGCGCAAGAAAATCTGTTTGGCCACCTTATTGGCCACCAGTCTTCAGTAGAACTCTTCATAATGCTACCGGTGACGATGATGTCATTTTCTCTGACCAACCTTGGGCCGTTGCATGGTATGCCGATAGAATTTCAATTTGGTTACCCCGAAAAGTTGGGGAATTTGAAGACCTCGAAAAGCTAGCGACGGATCAAGAACTTTCGGTTGCGGGCATTGTCATAACACCCATGTCATTTAAGGGTGATGTCTTATTTAGCCAGGTTCCGTTTGGATACAGTGAGGACTTTGCCCCACTCATGCTCGATGGGCCAACCCGTGGAGCATTAAGCCGGGCAAAAACCGATCCTCGGAGTGGAATGGTGAGTCCAGGGCTCCTTGCAAAACAATCCCAGAATTTAAGACCGATAATGAACAAATACCCGGAGGTTACCGACCTCTTCAGTAATAGAATATACTATTATTCTAAGCAGCGCCTTTATAATAGGTAGGTCCAGACGCGTGCATCTCATCCTAAATGGCTGCTAAGAAAAAAACCTCTGTAAAACGTGTGTCCGGCTCCTTCGAGGAGGCGACGGACGAACTTGAAGAGATCACAAGGCGACTCGAGGATGAACCATCGTCGCTTGCAAAGCTGATCGAAGACTTCGAAAGGGGTCAAGCACTCTTGAGCTATTGCCAAAAGACCTTAAAGTCAGCAAGGAAACGGCTCAACATGATTGAGGCGAAACTTCAGACGGAAGATAACAACGAGGGTTCAGATGAATCTTCTGAACAGTCTTCCGACACACTCGATGACGATGTCAGACTCTTCTAGCACAAACCTTCTCGACACAATCCAAGGCCCGGACGATCTCAAAAAAATCGAACCGGAAAGGCTGACCGAACTCGCGGAAGAGATTCGTAACAGGCTCATTACTTCTCTTTCGAATACAGGAGGGCACCTTGGACCTAACCTTGGTGTAGTTGAATTAACGATTGCGATGCACCGTGTCTTTGACACCCCAACAGACAAGTTTCTCTTCGATGTCTCTCATCAGGGATACGTTCACAAGATGCTGACCGGACGAGCCAAGCAAATCGGTAGCATCAGACAATATGAGGGTCTTAACGGCTTCCTACTTCGCACCGAATCAGAGCATGACTGCTATGGCGCTGGCCATGCTGGCACTGCACTTTCGGCTGCTCTTGGAATGGCTTCGGCCAGAGATCTAAAAGGTGAAGATAATCATGTTATCGCTGTCGCCGGTGATGCAGCTTTCACTTGCGGTCCAACCCTTGAAGCTCTCAATAATATTGCCGAAGCAACCGATCGCTGCATCGTAGTGCTCAACGACAACGAGTGGTCGATTGATAAAAACGTTGGTGCCCTAGCAAAGTATTTCAACGCTCTCCAATCACATCCAGCCTACAACGATATTCGAGCTAAAGCTGCTTCACTCGTGGAAAAGGTGGCAGGTCCAAGTGCCCGTAAGTTTGCTCAGAAGGTCGAACGTAACGCCAAGAATATGATCTTGCCCAACGTTCTCTTCGAAAAATTTGGCATGCGCTACTACGGCCCTATTGACGGTCACGACCTTCCCTCTCTCATCAAAAGCTTTGAATATCTAAAGGAACAAGATGAGCCAGTTATTCTCCACATCATCACTGAAAAAGGTCGTGGCTACCAGCCCGCTCTCGATAAGCCGGGCAAATTCCACGGTCTAGGGCCTTACAATATCGAAGATGGCTCGACCACATCAGGCGCTCCTACTTTCTCCGAACTTTTCGGCCGCGCCGTCACTGACTTTGCAAAGGAAGATAAATCCATTACCGCAATCACCGCGGCCATGCCTGGTGGGACAAAACTAGAAACCTTCAAAGCCGAGCTGCCCGAGCGCTACTTTGACGTGGGCATTGCCGAGGAGCATGCCGCTCTCTTCGCTTGCGGACACGCCACCCAAGGCCTTAAGCCTTTCCTTGCAATTTACTCCACCTTCATGCAGCGGGCGTATGACATGATTGTTCATGACATGGCCCTTCAGAACCTTCCGATTCGTTTGTGCATGGATCGTGGTGGACTTTCCGGTGATGACGGACCGACTCATCATGGGCTTTTCGATATTGGTTACCTCCGGCATGTGCCAGGCTTAGTTCACATGCAACCGAAAGATGAAGATGAGTTCATCGATATGCTTTGGACCATGGCAAAATACGAGGACGGTCCAATTGCCATCCGCTATCCGAGAGGTAACGGCCCTGGTGTCTCTATCAAGGATCGTCCAGAGCTCCTCACTATCGGCGAAGCAGAGGTCATTCAGGAAGGAACAGATGTCTGCCTCATTCCACTGGGTACGATGATGGAAGTTGCTCTTGAAACTAAAGAGCAGCTTGAAGGCAAAGGATACAGCGTCACCTTAATTAATCCGCGCTGGATCAAACCTCTCGACGCATCAACAATCAAGAGGTTATCCGCAAACTCAAAGGTCGTGTGTACTTTTGAGGATCACGTGCTCTACAATGGTTTTGGCCTCTCGATTATTGAATTGCTTCATGATGAAGTAATCGACACCCCGGTAGAGCGAATTGGCTGGCCCGACGAATTTATTGAGCACGGCAAGCCCGAAATTCTTCGTAAAAAACACGGAATAACATCGGAAGCTGCTATTGGCAAAATCTTACCCCATCTTGAGGTAACTTAGAAATAATGCTGTTCAGACAAAGGACAGATTTTCCGATCTCCAATTGCCGGCGAAACACCCCTTTTCGATAATCATTATCGTCTGACGATAAAATCGTGAACGATTCGAGCTAGGTCACTCTTACCATTGCGCTTGTGGGGCTACTCCCATACTAAGGCGCTGACGACCATCAACCTTGGCCGTTACTTTCGCATCCCTCCAAGCCTCAAAAAACCATCTTTCCTAAAAAGAACTCCCTAACCATGTCGTTTCATTTACGTAAGACAGCGCCTCCCTCCAAAATTTTCCGAGATGTATTAAAAGTGGGGTCGATCTTTCCTTGAACAGTGCTAGCATTTCCCAAGATAAATACAGATCTAAACGATTCATTTATGACTTCCGAAGAATTTTCAGCCGCCATCCAAGAGCATTCCCAATTTATAGCTCCTCTCCGTCACGAGATTGGCCGCGTACTAATTGGTCAAGAGAATCTCGTTGACCGCATGCTTATATGCCTTCTTACGGGGAACCATCTTCTTGTAGAAGGATTGCCAGGACTAGCCAAAACCCTCGCTGTGAATACTCTAGCGCAAACTCTTCAGGCTCAATTTGGCCGGATTCAGTTCACGCCTGACCTTCTTCCAGCCGACGTAATTGGAACCCACATTTATAATCCCGGCACGCAGGAATTTAAAGCGAAAGAAGGTCCTGTTTTCACGAATCTTCTTCTCGCTGATGAAATAAATCGTGCCCCCGCTAAGGTCCAATCAGCCCTTCTTGAAGCGATGCAGGAAAAACAAGTTACGCTTGGCGGACAAACGCGTGTTCTCCCAGATCCTTTTCTCGTGATGGCAACACAAAACCCTCTTGACCAAGAGGGCACCTATCCATTGCCCGAAGCTCAAATGGACCGTTTCATGATGAAGGTCATAGTCGGTTACCCCCAGCGCGACGAGGAAAGGGAAGTTCTTCGCCGTATGTCCTCTACCATAACGGCTCCAACTGCCTCAGTCGTCACAAACCTTGACTCGATCACTTCGGCACGTGGGCTCATAAATGAGATTCATGTCGACCCAAAAATTGAAGACTACATCCTAGATATCGTCTTTGCCACCCGAGCCGAAGGCCGTCTCGAGCTTTCTGAGCGTCAAGCTGATCTGGACCTCTCATCCTTTGATCCTCTCATTACTGCTGGAGCATCGCCTCGTGCCACAATCCAATTGGTGCGTGGAGCCCGTTGTCTAGCCTTTCTGGAGGGCCGTGCCCACGTTTTGCCCGAGGATGTCAAATCCATTACTGCTGACATTCTTCGCCATCGTATTATTCCGAGTTATGAAGCCCAAGCCGAGGATATGAGTGCCGACACGATCATCAACCAACTTTTGGACATTCTTCGGACTCCTTAAAATTCCATGCTAGCTTCAGAGTTAATGGAAAAAGTGCGACGGATTGAAATCCGGAGCCGTCGAATCGTCAAGAACATGACTGCAGGTGCGTGGCATGCTTCTTTTAAAGGCCGCGGTATCGAATTCGCGGAGATCCGAGAATATCAGGAAGGTGACGAAATGCGAGCCATTGATTGGAACGTCTCAGCCCGTCTCGGTTCACCATTCATCAAGCTCTTTACCGAAGAGCGCGAACAAAATGTTTTTTTTCTCGTCGATCGCTCTGCCTCAGGCCAATTCGGGTCGGGTTTAACCACCAAGGCAGAATACACCGCCGAAGTTGCCGCCGTCTTAGCCTTCTCGGCAACTCTCAATAAAGACAAGGTCGGCTTACTTCTCTATTCTGATCAGGAGGAACTGCAACTCGATCCCGGGCGCGGCCACCGTCATGTCCTCCGCATGATTCGTGAACTCCTCGCCTTTGAACCAAAATCGCCCCGCACTGATCTTGCCGGAGGGATCGAACATCTTCTCAAAACTACCCTCAAAAAGTCCATCGTCTTTATTCTCAGCGACCTCATCACCCCGACTTTCGACAAACCTCTTCGCGCTCTTGCACGCAAACACGAGGTCATCCTGATTCATATTTCCGATCCTATTGAGCGCTCGCTCCCAGATATCCCGGCCCTATCAATTAGTGATCTCGAGACAGGCCAAGTCACACGCCTCACAAAAAAAGACGCGCAAGAGCTAGCGTCACGCACCGCTGCAGCTTCCGAAAATGCTGCGTCGACTTGCAGACGGGCCGGCATCGATTACGTGCCGCTTGATACAGCCACCGACTATCTTCCTGCCATCATCGAGCTCTTCCAAAAGCGTATTTCCCGCCGATGAAATCCTGGTTCACCGTCCTGAAAATAGCACTTCTTGCAGTTTTCCTTCTTGGAATGACTTTGGGATACCTCTTCTTCCGAGTATGGCAGAAAAATGAGCGGCCAAAAGTCGTATCAAGCTCTTGGACGAAGACCGAAATTCTCCTTGGCCACGCTTCAACACTTACCCTCGAAATCGAAACGCCGTGGCATCGAAAAGTGATACCTTTTCCTCAAACCCACCCCGAATCGTTGGTTCCAGTTTTAGATCAAGCCGAGCTTGTCGAGGGCAGCCTCAACCCGCTTGGCACAAAGAATTGGACCATTCGCATCCCTTTCGTTGCAACCAATACCACCGATCTTGAAAGCGCGACAGCTTCATTCCCGCTCAAAAAAACAAAACGAATTTCACCTACTACCATCAATCTTAACCTCCCTCCCCTGAGGATCATAACTCCTGAAAAAATTCCTGAAAACCCGAGAATTCCGGAGGGCTTCCTCACAGAGCAGGAACCAAAGAAAATTTTATTAGAGGAGCCCGGTCCTCCTAAAAATCATATAAGCCGTTGGATCTGGGCACTCGGAATATTCGCTCTAATCATATTCGTAGTCTTTTTACTCAAGAGATCTGGTATTATCAAAACTACGCCACCATGGGAAAAGGCACTCGCCAATCTCTCAAAGCTGGATCCTCAAGATTCTCCAGTATCTTTCTATTCGAAGCTCACTGATATTCTAAAAAAATATACTTCGGAACGTTTTTCATTCAGAGGACGCTCCAAGACCTCTGCTGAATTCCTCCAGATCCTCAAAAATCACTCATTGATTCCCAAGCAGCATCTCGGACAACTTGAGTCTTTTGCCCATCTTTCGGATCAGGTCAAATTTGCAGACCACATCCCCGATTCTGAGAAAGCCCCAGAGTCACTAGAACTTATCAAAACCTTTGTTAACGATACCACGCCAAGTCTCGAAAACTCAAAAACTGAAGATTAAGTCCGGTTAAAAATTTGCAGGCTCGTAGTGAGGATCATCATCGGCCATCTCAACCGAAACTAGTGCACTGGCACTATCAATTAACTTTGCGCAAGATGGGCTCAGATGACGAAGTCGAATCCTTTTGCCTGCTGTCTTATAACGCTCGGTAAGAGCATTCAAAGCTTCGAGACTTGAAAAATCGGCTACCCTGGCCTCTTTAAAGTCAATGATCACCTCATCAGGATCATTGGATGGAACCAAGCGCTCGGAAAACTCCCGAACCGAGCCAAAATAGAGGACACCATGAAGGTTATAAATCCGAATCCCTTCCTGACTATCATCGCGCCGCAGACGAACGTGCTTTGCACTCTCCCAAGCAAATACAAGCGCAGAAAGAACCACCCCAGTCAAAACAGCCAAGGCAAGATTGTGCAAAAACACCGTAATCAAAGTGACAGCCACTATAACAAAAATATCGTGGAAAGGGACCTTTCCCCAGGTTTTTAGGGTCGACCACTCAAAAGTTCCAATCACTACCATGAACATTACTCCGACCAAAGCCGCTACGGGAATCTCTACGATAAGATCAGCTCCAATCAGAATAAAGAGCGCTAGGGTCAACGCCGCGACGATACCCGACCAACGGCCACGCCCCCCCGATTTGATATTGATGAGAGACTGCCCAATCATGGCACATCCACCCATTCCGCCGAATAATCCAGACAACAAATTCGCCCCTCCTTGAGCTAAGCATTCTCGGTTTCCAGAGCCACGAGTCTCAGTCATATCGTCGATTAATTGCAAAGTCATGAGGGATTCAATGATGCCGACCATCGCTGCAGAAAAGGCTGTTCCTATGATTAAAAACAATACTCCTTCTTTTTGCCAAGGAATGTCGGTGGGTAGAGATATCACTGGCAAGCTAGCTGATAATTCACGAGAATCCCAGCCCTCGTAAAGAACGTCAGAAATCGTTTTCGTGTCAACTACCCCCGAGTAGCTAATTCCTCCAACGACAAGAATAGCAACCAAAATTGAAGGAACTGCATTGGTCAATTTGGGAAGAAAATGGATGATTGCCATCGTTAAAAACGCCAGGGTTCCCATAACCATGATCCTGTCTTGATCCATCCAAGTCATAACCTTTCGGCCATTTTCCATCACAGCCACCCCATCCTCCATTAACGGCATCTTAAAAAAACCAAATTGTCCGATCAGAATTACGATTGCGAGCCCGTTCACGAACCCCATCATTACCGGATGAGGCACTAATCGAATAAATCGACCAAGCCTCAAAACCCCAAAAAGAAATTGAATCAATCCCGCAATCATCATGACAGCAAACAAATACTGAATTCCCAAATCTCGGACACCAATTGCCATTCCATGCTCATTGCCGACCCTGACTACAACCGCAACAACGATCGCGATTGCGCCAGTAGATCCAGAAATCATTCCCGGCCGACCTCCAAAGGCCGAAGTAATTAAGCCCATAAAAACGGCTGCCCAAAGCCCAACTAGTGGACCAACTCCAGCGATAAACGAAAATGCAATCGCTTCCGGAACGAGTGCTAAAGCGACTGTTAGGCCTGAAAGCATGTCATCTTTCCAATTACCGTTGCGCTTGCGAATGAGGTCAAAAATCATAGGGCCGAGAAGTTTTAAAACACTGAAAAGCTGTCCACCAACCCTCAGGCGGGGTGGCTGTAGTCCTGCGATACCATTTTGGCAATCCCTTTCCCTCCTCATCCAAAGATCAAACCTCGACAAATCGGCCTAAAAGATTTCATGCTTTCTCAATGCTCGAATCATCACGTCGCCACTTTATCGAAAAATCTTCGCTCTTCGCTGGAGCTATCGCCGCTTTCCCAAACATTGCGACTGGCAAGAAAAGCGGAGGTCCCGTCATTATTGGAGAAGGAAACTACCAATATGAAGTAGATCATAACTTCGCCAAGCTGCCTGACAAATTCTCCTGGCAAACCACCCACAATGTCGCTATCGATGCAGAACAAAACCTCTATGTAATGCACGAGGGGCGGCCCAATCAAAAAGACCATCCGAGTATTTTTGTTTTTGACCCAGTCGGAAAATTCATTCGAGCATTTGGTAGCCAGTTTCAAGGAGGAGGCCACGGGATAGAGGTGAGAACCGAAGGCAAAGAACAATTTCTCTACATTACTGCTTATCAAAATGTGAAATCCTTCGCCAAACTTACCTTGACTGGTGATATCGTTTGGTATCAGCGAGCCCCCATGAATTCTGGTCGTTATGCTGAGGGCGAAGACACTACTACCAAACGCGATTGGGGACGAAACAAATTCATGCCGACCAACACAGCTTTCCACCCAACTGATGGAAGCATTTACCTCGCTGATGGATATGGCGCCCACTGCGTGCATCATTATGACGACACCGGCAAATATCTGTCGACCATCGGGAAGCCCGGTAAAAATGATGGAGAATTCAATCTCCCCCATGGGCTATGGATCGACAGCCGCGACCCCGAAGACCCGACCCTCTGTGTCGCTGATCGCGCGAACAGCCGACTGCAATGGTTCACTCTCAATGGGAAACATATCAAGACCTTAGCAGAGCCATTCATCCTGCCTGCCAACGTCGATGTTCACAATGACCTCATGTTAGTTCCAGATCTTTCGGCACGCCTAACTTTGCTCGATAAAAATGACCAAATCATCCACCTCGCCAACGATGACAACTGGCGCAAGCAAGTGACTGCGAATGGGAACAAACTCCGCAGTCAGCCCAATAAATGGATAGATGGGAAATTCATTCACCCGCACGACGCCTGCTTTGATAAGGAAGGGAATATCTTAGTTGCTGAATGGGTTTCGACCGGACGTGTAACTCGCTTAAAGAGAATTTGAGCTTTTGGAGTTCAAAGACAATGACACAAATCATTCTTCCGAAAGCTCACCATCTTTAACGGTCGTCACCCCAAGTTCCAACCCCCCTCTATCCCACCAATCTAGATTAGTGGTAGTGACAAGCTTTTGCGTATCAGCCGGCAAAAGATTCATCAGAGCATTTCGACGACAGGGATCGAGCTCACCAAAAACATCATCGATCAAGTAAATCGGTGGATGACCTCCAAGTTCACGGAGAATCTCTCCTTGCGCTAACTTTAGAGCGAGGGCAACTGTCCGCTGTTGTCCTTCGCTTCCAAAAGCCTTGGCATTCCGGCCAGCGATCTCAAGTTTCACATCATCCCGGTGTGGGCCTGCCAGCGTAATGCCTCGGCGTGTTTCGGAATCTTGCACCTCTTTAAAAGCCGCTTCAAGATCTCCGTTGGAGCGGTCCTTATAAACAACCCCAAGTTCCTCATCTCGACGACTAATCGCCTTTTGATTCTCAATGGCACAAGGACTCAACTTTTCACAAAGCACTTGTCGCAAACGAATCATTTCTGATCCGTGTTCAATCAGCATTTGTGTATATGCGTCAACGACCCCTTCGCGGGCAGAATATGACTTAAGATACTTATTTCGAGCAGCAAGAGCTCTACGATAACGATTCCAATGACGACGATAATCCGGATCAACCTGCGTAGCGATGAAATCTAAAAAGCGCCGCCGACTCTCCCCACCTCCACGTACAAGATCAAGGTCCTCGTTACCCATCCAAACCACCAATCCACTTTCAGAAAGATAATCGCGACGCGCCATAATCTTTTCACCTTCTATCCGGAGACCAAGACCTTTTCTGTCTCCTCTCACTTGCAAATTACGACCCCATGCATCACCTGAAATTCCAAACCCATTAGCTCCTTCGCGAATCAATTGTCGAGTTTGGCGAGCCCTTGGAGATTGTAATCGAAGAAGCAGGCAAACTGCTTCTAGCAGAGATGTCTTTCCCTGGGCATTTTCCCCAACAAAGATCTTTCCCGCCCCAGAGAGCTTAAGCGACACCTGCTCGAAGCATCGAAAATTCATAAGACGTAAACTCTCAATCACACTCCAAGTTTGCGGGCAATTCCGCCCATAGCAACGCGAAACCCAATCCAATAATTAATATAAGGGTAAAGAAAAAAACCTGAGCTATAGTTTTAATTTTGGCGAATTCATAATAGCCAACCGCCAATGCGATCAAGCCCCTATCCAAGACTGATTAATTAGAACTTTTAAACGATCAGTATCAGCAGATGAAGTCTTAGCGATGAAGCCTTTGTTATGCGCGAAATGAACATCTACCTCATCGCCGACTTTTGTGAACTCCATGCGCTTGTCATCGTTAAACCTAGAAAGACCATAACCCTCTCCCCGACGATCCGGATAAACTAATGCAACTACTTCCTCTTCCAATCCGATATCTTCGATATAACGGCCCATTCCCATCGAAGTCTCATCAGGAAGCGGATTGGTACGGGGTAAAAAAAGTGCCTTTTTTCCCCCCGTCATCTCCCAGATTTCGCTGTGTTTAGCGATGAACTCAAGCCGTGCCTTCATCCCTCGAACGAAGCTTATCAAATCCTCACCGACCATTTTCATGACCTCGTAAATCGGCTGCCCAGGCTGATGTTCTTTCGAAGCTGCAAAGCGGCGAAGTAAAGTGATATCGAGAGGCGAATTTAGTTTTGACATAGCCTCGCGTTCCACACCGAGCCACTTAGCAGTATCGTTGGGGCCACGGGTATCGATATATTCGGCCACCTCCAACCAATCACAAAATTTCCGAGTCTCCTCATAAAGCCCCAGATGCTTTAAAACCAAACTCAACGCACAAAGAGGCTCAGCGTCACGGGGGAATTGATGATGATCAAAGTTCATTTTCGACTCATCCCAATCCAAACCTACATCTACCACTGCAATCGAAGCATCAGAAAGATCCTGCTCACTTGGTTCACGCCGAAAAATAGCAACCTCATGCTCTGCGATTAAAAGTGCGCATGCTAAGAAATCATCTTTATGAGCTCCACCCGGATGAACTACAATTTGTCGAATCATGAGACGGAGGTAACCTCAGTTTAAGCAATGCTCAATCACGAATGAAAATCTCCGTCATCATACCTGCTCATAATGAAGAGGAATACCTCCCCATCGGGCTTGCCGCAGTCTCAAAGTCTGCCAAAATTTGTCCTTGCGAGGTTGAAGTGATCGTAGTGCTTAACCGCTGTCACGACCGCACGGAAGAGATTGCCCGGAAGGCCGGAGCTATTATCGCTCGTGAAGAAGCGAAAAATTTAGCACTTATTCGCAATGCCGGCTTTAAGGCATCTACTGGCGACATTATCGTTACGGTCGACGCTGATTCACAATTACATCCGCACTTTCTCCGAATCGTTGTCGAAAAACTGGAACGAAAAACCATTGGAGGAGGAGCTTTCGTTCTCCCTGAGCGCTGGTCACTTGGCATCGTTTGTAGTGCATTAATGGCCATTCCCTATCTTGCTAAATATCGCCTTTCCTTTGCCGCCTTCTGGACCACCCGTAAAGCCTTTGAAGCCATCAACGGTTTCAACCCGGAATTCGTCACTATCGAAGACGTGGACTTTGCGGTCCGGCTCCGAGATTATGGTAAAACTATTTCCAAAAAATGGGGAACTGTTTGGAGTGCTCCTTTAGTTACCTCTTGCCGAAAATTTGACCAATATGGTGATTGGCACCTAGTTCGAGATCGCAACTTTCTCAAGCGAGTTTTCGATGGTGCCGACCAAAAAATCGCGGACGAATATTGGTATGATCAGCGGGACTAACCAGCCCTTTAGCCCATAGCTATTTATAACCGTTTGGAGGCGATCCAAGCAAGGAGCTGAAACAATTAAAGCCTACTAATACTGTCAAAAACCCCCGCACGCTCGGCTAACTGATAGCCCGAGCTGCAAAGAAATAAAGCACCGAGTTAATCCGTGTCTCAGAGATTTTCAGGGATGGGCGGCGGAACCATTCCTCTAGGAGTCCAATCTTAGTGCTGCTTTCTGTGCCGCAGACCTAGCATCACTTGATTTTTCGACGCTATTGGTTAGACGCATGCCCACCGGCTTGGAAACACCAAACTCTTCCATTGTAACGCCATACATTACGTCGGCGCGCTCCATAGTTCTTTTGGAATGAGTTACGATAATGAACTGACTCTGATCGATGAATGCATCGAGAACTTTCAGGAATCGTCCGATATTCGACTCGTCTAGTGGAGCATCCAGCTCGTCCAATACACAAAAAGGACTTGGCTTCACCATGTAGATGGAGAAGAGCAGTGCAACTGCCGTCATGGAGCGTTCTCCACCTGACATTAGCGAAATCGATTGTAATTTTTTACCTGGTGGTTTGGCAATCACTTCGATGCCACACTCAAGCGGGTCACTCTCATCCTGAAGTATTAAATCTGCAGTCGCCTTATCACCAAAGAGACGCTTAAACATGGATTTAAAGTTCTTGCTCACCGCATGGAAGGTTTCCGCAAACAAGCGCTCAGACTCGATATTGATCCGCTCTATAATTTCCAGCAGCTTCTCCTTTGAATTTACTAAGTCGTCATGCTGGTTCTTGGTAAAGTTATGACGTTCCTCAAGTTCATCAAACTCTTCGATAGCATCAAGATTAACCGGTCCCATCGAATCAAGGCGACGTTTTAAGTCGGCTACAATTGCTTCAACGAATTCCCAGTCCGGTCCTACACCTTCCAGAATCTCCATGACAGCTTTATCATCGGCTCCCTCGTCTGAATTATTCTTCGTATTGCCTTCGATTCTTTCATCCAAAACTTCTTCTCCATCACACTGCGACTGAACATCAAGGGATTTGCGAGACCGCCCCTTCTTTTCAGCCTCCTTACGATCATTGATACATGTAATCAAGATGTGTGCATCGGGCCGGAAATGAGCAAGGTCAACCTGGTGACGCTCCATCGTAGACTCGACGAGATTCTCAAGTCGCAGATCTAACTTAGTGCAAGAGACCTCTTCTTTGCTGATTTGATTAAGGATCTTGTTCTGCTTACTGCGAACCTCGGAGAACCCCGCCTCGGCCTCCTCAATACCCCTCGCAAATCCTTTTCTCTGCTCGTCAGCTTGACTGAGTTCATCGTTGAGGTTGGCTACTTCACCCCGATAGGATTCCATCTCTGCATCGAGCGCTTCATTCTCACCATCACCCTTTGTGATTCTCTCGCAGGCTGCAGAAATTTCGCTTTTGCGACGCTCGTTCAACTCAGCCAGCTCGCGTATCCTACGACTCATCGGATCCTGCTCCCGCGCCGCGGAGTCACGAGCCTGTTTTTCGACCGCAAGCGCCGTTCGGGCTTCGCTCAATTGTTCGCGGGCCTCATTTTCGCGTTTAATTGCCTCCTCGGCCCGAACGGAAAATTTACGGGCATCCTCTTCCAGCGCGGTCAATCGCTCACGAGCACGGGTTAACTCATTTTCAAGTGCAGAGCGGCTGTCTGTCGCTGTCTTTTCACGACCCCCTAATTCTTCACGCTCCCACTTGTTATTGGCAACTTTTGACTCGATCGTATCAGCCTCACGCTTAGCAAGCTTCAATTGCCCCTGAAAAGTAGAATCTTCAACTCGATACCGCTGTAACCGATCCTTCGCCTGCTCCAGCTCTTCACGCAATTCCTTTGTACGCGTCTCACAATCGAGGATCTCTTGTTCAGCCACTTTTTCCTCGTTAGCCAACTTCTTCACTTCAATAACAAGCGCTTCGATTTCATTCCGACGCTTGAGAAGCGAACTATCTTTTCCGCCACTTGACCCGCCACGGATCACTCCCTCAGGCGTAAGTATTTCACCATTCCGAGTGACGAATGAAAGATCAGGATAGTCCTTGCGGAGCTTTAGCGCGGTGTTGCGATCCGGCACGATAAGCACTCGGGCAAGAAGCCTCTCCATAAGACCAGCAAACTTTGAATCAACCGTCACGACATCCAAAGCCCACGAGGAAGCACCTTCGGGCAAGGCTTCGATTTGGCTGCCCTCGGCAACAGGCAGAAAACTCTCAGGAAGAATCGCTGCGCTACCTTTCTTCCCATCGACAAGACGATCGATGATCGAATCGGCTAAGTCCTCATCACGAACGATAATGGCCTGCAAAAACTGAGACAAGGCCGACTCTACAGCTACGGCATACTCATCTGGAGCTTTGAGTTGAGCGCCCAACAATCCACTTAAACCAGGCTTGATCAGATCTGGATCATTAAGCCCCTTTAGAACCGCCTGCGTTCCCTTCTCAAGGCCCTCGCCACTCTCAACGAGCTGCATCAAAACGTCGAGTCGAGAACTTTTTTGAGAATAGAATCGGTGAGCTTCGGAAGCCGCTTTCCTAGCGAGGTCCAATGACCCCCGCACTTCTTCAAATTCACGCTGGGTTTTCTCCCTAGCTTCCTCGAGTCCTGGCAAAGTCTTCTGATGCTCTTCGAGAAGCTTCTCAAACTGGTCACGCTCAGCGACTGCCTTTATTTGCTCGATACGAAGCCTCTCAGCCTCTTCCTCAAGCTGCTTCATGCGTTCCTTATTGCCTTCCATCTGGCTCAGAGCACTCTCGATCTTGGCTTGTGAACTAGCGATAATCTGTTGAGTCGAGTTAGCCTCTGCCCGCGCCCGGCGCAGCTGATTTTCAATCTCCAGACGCTCCTGAGCCAAACCATTTGCAGAGTTCTGACGCTCACGAGCCTGACTTTCCTTATCTTGAATTCTCTTCTCAAGACCCTGCAAATCAGCCTGACTCTTTTGTAGAGATTGCTCCTGCTCAGCGAGGTTTGATTGAGTGGCTTCGATATCCTTCTCATTCTGCTCAAGACGCTCGGCGAGCTCACCTTTACGCTCATTATTGAAAGCAACCCGGTTCTCAGCTGCTGAGATGGCATTTTTCTTGTCCGAGAGTCGCTGGCGAAGACCGGAGAGTTGGGAATCGAGTGCCTGGGCTTTGTCTCGAGCTTCGACAACAGCCGACTCAAATTTAGGAAGATCCTGTTCGATGGAATCGCGTCCCTTAAACAGTGAGGATAAAGAAGTGAGGAGTTCCGCTCTCTCGGCAGTCAGTCGCTCCCAAACGCGATGACTCAAGTGAGTATCGAGAATTCGAACATCCTTCGCGAGAGCCTGATAACGGCGAGCCTTTGACACTTGGCGCTTGAGCGAATTCATCCGGCGCTCTTGCTCAGCAAGGACATCCGAAACACGAAGTAAATTACCTTCGGTGTATTCGAGCTTTCGAAGCGCGTCCTTTTTCTCTTTTTTCGACTTGGTAATTCCTGCTGCCTCCTCGAAGACCTGCCGACGATCTTCCGGCTTGGCCGACAAAAGCATGTCGATCTTCCCCTGCTCCATGATGGAATACGAAGAGCGACCAATGCCAGTATCCATAAAAAGATCGCCGATATCACGGAGACGGCATCGGGTGTTGTTAATGAGGAACTCAGATTTTCCGTCGGCATAGACTCGGCGAGTGATGGAAACCTCATTGTAATCGGTTTTTAGTGCTTCTTCACAATCAGCAAGCGTAAGCGTGACCTCGGCCATACCGAGCTTCTTTCTCTTTTCAGAACCATTAAAAATAACATCTGCCATTTCGCCACCTCGCAGCGCCTTAGCCGAAGTCTCTCCGAGCACCCAACGGACGGCATCGACAACATTGGACTTTCCACAACCGTTTGGACCCACGATCCCGGTAACGCCTTCGGCGAATTCAAAACGGGTCTTATCGGCGAAAGACTTAAAGCCGTGGATATCGAGAGATTTGAGATACATAAATCAGTGAACGAAAATTGATCTTTAAACTGAGCGAAAGGATAACTCTTCAAAATCTAGCCTGCAAGATAGCCCGAACAAAACAACCCTATATTGTAGGATTTTTAATTTTAACCACAACATATTGTGTAGTCCTGCATTTTGGTTTCCCTAAATAAATAGCGATCTTCCCTACCGTGGCACAACACTCGCACCAATCTATCAGACAATCCCTATCCATGATCATCGAGTCATCATACGACCGTGACTCAAGAAGTAACTTCCCCCATAAGAACCGATTTTTTAGATAACTGGCCTAACAAAACACCAGAAGAATTGTCCGATATCTTCCGAGCGATTTCGAATAGCCACCAACATCCAGCTCGCTTCAGACCGAATCCAAAAGAATAACACACCAGACCTTCAAATTTTACGGGCGGTGATCAAGCTCATAAGGCTGTTCGCAACCCCTAGCTCAATTCATCCACCAAAAGAATGAGATGGCTGACCCTTTATGTTAAGCCCCTTGATTACAAAAAGCCTCCCCGCGTGCTCTTCCTTTTCTGTTTTATGAACTCCGGTGGTGACATAGAGATCTCTCAAGTCCGAACCGCCGAAGGCACAGGAAGTCGTTTCTAGGCAGGGTAAATCCACCCGCTGAACCTCGTAGCCGCTCACGGGATCAAAACTGGTCACACAGGCGCCATGACAAAAAGCGATCCAAAGGTGGCCATTTTCATCAATAGCCATGCCATCTGGGGAACTATCAATATGATTGAGTGCGACGACTCGACGCGAATTAGCGAGAAGACCATTTAAGTAGTCAAAAGCCAGCACCTGCTTCGTTGGCGTATCTATGTAGTAACAGGTCGCTCCATCAGCAGACCAAACGATTCCATTCGAATTTGTCACAGGACCATACGCCTTAGTCACCTCCAAATCAGGGGATAACCGGTAAAGATCGGCATCGCCTTCATTTTTGACCAGACTAATCGTCCCAGCAAAAAGATGCCCGTCTGGCGCACATTTTCCGTCATTAAAACGATTATTTACTTTTCCCGGTTCGGGGTCAGCAATCGCCGTCACATCCCCATTTCCTTCGTCAAGAAAAGCAAAACCTTTGTCGCCAGCAATCACTAATCCACCAGATTTTCTTGGAACCACCATTCCAACCCGCTGCCCCACATCCCAAACCTTCTCTGTTCCGCTCTCTGGTTCAAAGGAAACGACTTTATGTGACTCGATATCGACATACAATAAACGCCCACCAAACCAAATCGGTCCTTCTCCCCATACTGAACGAAATTCCCCTACCGGGTCGATTGTCATGACCTGACAAAAACTTCGGGAAACTCATTTGTCCAGATTTTCTAAGTAAAACTATAAAAATGTATATTTTAAAAGGGTAGCATTGGACGAGCCTTCAGTTCAATGTCTTGACAAAAGCAGGGATTCTTGCCACGGGGTTCATGGGTTAGCCAACTAAATAGTTTATCCAGACTGATAATTTCCCCCACTTTCATCCATTCAAACCATAGAATTTATGTCAAATGATGTTTCCTCCTGGATCTGGTTCGGTCTTTACACCGCAGTTCTTCTTGCCCTTGCCGGTTACGGGTTCCATCGCCTTACAATCATTTACCTTTATTTCAGGCACGGCCGCAAACGCCCTATGCCTGCTTGCGAGTTCAAAACACTACCACGTGTCACCATCCAGCTTCCTGTTTTCAATGAAATGCACGTTGTTGACCGCCTTCTCGAGGCCGTTGCGGCCCTCGACTACCCTCAGGAAAAGATGGAAATCCAGATTCTTGATGACTCGACTGACGAGACTGTTGAAATTTCCCGCGCCGGAGCAGCCCGCCTTCGCGAAAGGGGCTTTGACGCAGAATGCATTCACCGCACTGACCGTACCGGCTTTAAAGCTGGCGCTCTCGAAAATGGGATGGAACGAGCCAACGGTGATTTCATTCTCATTCTCGACGCCGACTTCGTTCCGAATTCTGATCTTCTTCAGGAAACCATCCACCATTTCACCAACGACAAAATCGCTCTTGTCCAGACTCGATGGGGTCACCTCAATCGTAACTACAACGCCCTAACCCGCGTTCAGGCCCTTTTTCTAGACGGCCACCTTGAGCTTGAGCAAACCGCCCGAAATCGTTCTGGTCGCTTCTTTACATTTAACGGCACCGGCGGAATTTGGCGCAAGCAAGCGATTATCGATGCCGGGGGCTGGGAGCACGACACACTTACAGAGGACATGGACCTTAGCTACCGCGCCCAACTCAAGGGCTGGAAGTTCATCTTTCTTAAAGAAGTTGAAACCCCCGCTGAACTTCCAGTCGATATGGCCGGATTTAAAAACCAACAGCACCGATGGACAAAAGGCTCTATTCAATGCTGTAAAAAATGTCTTCCTTCAATCTGGCGCAGTGAATTCCCTTTAGCAGTTAAACTCGAGGCTACCGCTCATCTTACCGCAAACTACGCCTATCTTGCTCTAATCGCTCTTTGTATTCTCATCTTCCCTAAAAACGAATGGGGACCTGAGTTCGGTTTCTGGGGGAACCTGCTTGTTCACTTTCCCATTTTCTTTTTCTCATCTATCTCCATCGTCATCTTCTATGCTGTGGCCCAACGTGCAGTAAACCCCAAGACGTGGATACGTGAAATCTGCTACCTTCCGCTTCTTCTTGCCTTGGGCATCGGGATGGCTGTTAACAATGCGAAAGCAGTTATTGAGGCCATGATCGGTCACGAATCCGGATTTGTCCGCACCCCCAAATACGGCATCGAAGGAAAAAAGAAGATGCAAATTAAGAAAAGTCGCTACAAGGCACTCAAAAGCCTCACTCCAATCGTGGAGCTACTTTTTGGTTTCTTTTTCCTTTTCGTAGTAATCGATGCCGCCCTGCAAGGAAATTGGCCCTCTGCAATCCTACTGCTTCCTTTTCCTGTAGGATTCTTTTATACTTCCCTGAACTCTTTGGGACAAATGGCAAGTTTCGCTCAATTGCTGCCATCCCGCTCCAGAGAAAACTAATTATCGGGCACAAATCAACCCCACGCTTCCATCACGCGATTAATGAAATCGATTGTTTGTGTCCTACTCACAACTCTTCCCTTCCTCTTTTTAAGTTGTACTCCATCCGTTGATTTAAGTTCGAGTCGATCGGTTGATTTGAATTCCACTCAATCGCATGGCCTCGAAAACAAGATGCTTATTAGCGTCCGGGACCAAAAAATACTCGTAGTGAGAAACGAAGAGCCTGTTAAGGCCTACCCTATTTCAACCTCTAGATTTGGTCTTGGAAGCCAGTCAGGAAGCTATCGTACTCCGCTTGGAAAGCATGTTATTGCGAAGAAAATCGGCAAAGGAGCACCGAAAGGCGCCGTCTTTAAGAGTCGCCGCCAGACTGGAGTAATTTTGAAACCCAATGCTAAAGGACGAGATCCAATCGTTACCCGCATCCTCTGGCTTAGCGGCAAAGAAAAACACAATCTCAACACCTACCGCCGCCACATTTATATCCACGGAACCCCAGTCGAGAAAGAGATCGGTCGTCCCGTCTCGTATGGATGCATTCGCATGAAGTCCAAGGACATCATAGATCTTTATGACCGTGTGAAGAAGGGAACCGAAGTGAACATCATTCGCGGTTCACTTCGCACTACTACTGCAGGCCAGACCTACTACACGCGTAACAGTATTTGGCACCGCATTAACCCAATCCGCTGGTAATTCTAGCACTTCTCTCCTGTGCCCCACGATCTTAAAGCGGACCATCTGCGCGGGTTGCCCCCTCAGGAGAGGCTCATTTTTCTCAAATCGAATCTGAAAGACTGGCACGGAAAGCTTCACACACGGCATCTCTCAGGTGAAGCAGGCTTAGCGCACGCTCAAGCTAACTCGGAAGCCATTGATCATCTTTTAAGAACTCTTTTGCTCTCTTTGCTAAAAGAAGGCGAAGAATTGGATACCCTCGCACTTGTTGCCAATGGAGGATACGGCCGGGGTATCATGAATCCCGGATCGGATGTCGACCTCCTCTTTCTTTCTTCGGTTCCTTCCAGCAAGGTCTCAAAACGAGCCTCCGAAATCATTTGTGAGTTACAAAACACCGTATGGGATCTTGGCTTTAAATTTCTTCCTTCTACTCGCTCCATCACAGAGTGTCTGAAAGAAGCCAAACTCGAGCCTCAATCCCGGACAGCCCTTTTCGATGCCCGCTTGTTGATTGGACCACAGGAATTATTTCAGAAATTTCAGGATCGTTTTCGGAAGGTCTGCATTGATAAGGACAAGGAGGCCTTTTTTGACGAACGTCGTTCAGACATCTCATCACGCCACGCAAAGTGGTCACACACGGTTTTTCTCCAAGAGCCTAATGTCAAGGATAGCCCCGGCACTCTCCGAGACTACCACAACTTAGAGTGGATCATCGATGCCGAAGCCGGAACCCGTTCGATGACTGAGCTCGTTTCTAGGCGTATCCTCAGCCGCCTTGCTAGGCGCGAACTAAAGGATGCTTTTAATTTTCTTCATCGAGTCAGAAACGCTCTTCATTACCATGACAAAGGGAACGATATTTTAACTCTACGACTTCAGGGCGTAGTCGCCAATGAATTTGGCTACCCTCAAAAATCCATTCTTCGCCGAATTGAGTGTTTCATGAGAGACTATTATACTCATGCTCGAAACGTTTATAATCACACCAAATCAGTCTTTGAGATTTTCGAACTCCAACATGACGAAGGGCAACAATACGGCCTCCGCTCCAAGCTAACCTTCGGCTTGATCAAGAAGAAACTCAAGTCACTTGACGATTACACCATTCGAAATAAGCGACTTTTTCCTCGCCGTAAAACAATCTTTGAGGAAAACCCCAACCGCCTGATCAGACTATTCGCCTACTGTCAAAAATACGAACTTAGCCCTTCCCCTTCCCTCCGGAAGCTCATCAAAGCCAGTTGGACCTTCATTGATAAGTCATTCCGCATGCGAATTGAAAACCGTGATGCGTTCCGGGAAATCCTCGAGAAAAAGGGTCAAGTCGCCCGAACCCTTCGTCTGATGCACCGCAGCGGAGTTCTCGGTAGATACCTCCCCGAATTTGGAGCACTTGATTGCCTCGTTCAGCACGAGTTTTTCCATAGATACACCGCCGATGAACACACCCTACGCTGTATTGATCAGCTTGATAACCTATTTGATGACAAGGATCCGAAGCACGAAATCTATCGTGATATTTTTGTAAAACACCCCGATCCATACGCTCTCTTTATTGCTCTGATTCTGCACGATACTGGAAGAGCAGAAAATGTTCGCGAGCATATCGACGGCTCTGCCATTCTAGCAGCACGACTTTGCAAACGTCTTAAAATATCAGGTGGACGGCGTGCTCTCATCATCTTCCTTGTCGACCACCACCTCACCTTATGGAGGTTCGCAACGAAGAAAAATATCGATGACCCTGAAGTCATTCGGGAGTTTGCCAAAATCATGAGAGACCGGCACCGTCTTGACGCCCTTCTTCTCTTCACATACGCGGATTCAAACGGCACCAATGAGGAAGCTTGGTCACCATGGAAGGAAACCCTCATTCTTCAGCTCTACCGAAATACCCGAGAATTTATCTTGAAAGGAATGACTGCGGGGAAAGAGGAAGTCGATCAAGATGTTCAAGAAACGCTCTCTGAAATTAAATCAGGACTAAAGGAGAAGTATCATGCGATTTTCGACCAGCACTCAAAGCTTATGCCAAAGCGCTACTTCCGGTATCGAAGCAAAAAGAGTATCTCTAAACATATCGTCGCACTTTGGCAATATATCGATAGACGAGCACGACGGCCTAAAACTCCTTTTGAGTGCGCAGTCCAATGGATTGATCGGCCCAAATTTGGCTACAGCGAACTCATCATTGTCAGCCATAATTCCTATCGTTTTTTAGAAAAAACCTGTTGTGCCCTGGCAACACACCAAATCAATATTCTTTCGGCAGATGTTTACACACGTCCAGACGGTGTCGCCCTAGACCTCTTCCGTGTTTGTAATGACGATTTCAAGGCTATAGCCAACAGCAACACTAAGAAGTCGGTGGTAGCAACACTCTACCAAATCAACCAACAGAAAGCTTACGAACCAGCCAAATACCTCAAAAAGAAGGAGAATTTCCTTAAACCCGAGACAAAGCAGATTTTCGAGTTCCCCGTTCGAGTTTGGACCAGTAACAATCTCGATCCTCACTATACTGTGATCGAACTCCAAGCCCTCGATCGCATTGCACTCCTCCACGATGTTCTCAGAACCGTCAACGACCATAATCTCGTCACAGTCCACTCACGCATCTGCACCGAGAAGGGCGCAGCTCTCGATTCTATTTATGTCAGTACTCCAGATGGTCAAAAATTGACTGACCAAGATGCCGTTGACCGACTTGAGAATGATCTCAAAAATCTGTTAACCTAGTCTGAGGGTGAATTGAACAAGGAGTAGAAGTAACACGGGCCAAAATAGGGTCTAAACAATCGGATTAGCCGCCTCGATTCTTACTCAGCCATTGCCGCTTCTATCTCCTCTACCGTCGTTGGAAAATTGGTAAACATATCAATATTTTTGGCCTCACCAATGATGACATCATTCTCGATTCGGACACCCAAATTCTCTTCAGGAATATAAATCCCAGGTTCGATCGTAAGAACCTGCCCGACCGCGTATGGAGCATTTGCAGGGTATACATCATGAACATCCAAACCTAGATGATGGGAAGTCCCATGCATGAAATATTTTTTCACCAATCTTTTGGAATCATCCTGCCTTTTGGCCTCTTCAGCATCAATCAACCCTAGGCCAACCAACTCTTTTTCCATGATTTCAAGAACCTGTTTCTGATACGCACTTGGAGTGAGGCCAGGTCGAAGGATATCATTCGCACCCCACATCACGCGAAGAACAGCCTCATAAACATCTTTCTGTCGCGATGAAAATTTACCATTCACGGGAACCGTCCGCGTCATATCAGCATTCCAATTACCATACTCAGCGCCCACATCCATGAGCACCATTTCACCATCCTCACAAATATCATCGTTGTCTAAATAGTGAAGAGCGCAGGCATTTTTCCCAGACCCAATGATCGGAGAATAGGAAAATCCTCGCGACTTATTTCGAACAAATTCATGAAGATACTCGGCTTCCAGTTCCCACTCTCCAACCCCGGGCTTAAGAAACTTGAGAACCCGACGAAATCCCGCCTCAGTGATATCGATTGCCCTCTGAAGAAATTTGATCTCTTCTGGATCTTTGACCATGCGAAGCTTCTGCAAAGGCACTGCAACCCGCTCATAATTGTGTAATGGATAAAGCTCCTGACATCTGTGAATGAAACGACGATTACGAGTCTCTACAATTTCCGAGGCCGCTACATATTCGTTGGTATGTAGGTAAATATTCTCGGCTTGTAACGCAAGGCGACGAAAAGCTGGCTCAAACGCATCGACCCACTGGATATTCTTCATCCCAGAAGCCTCAGTTGCCTGCTCCTTGGTCAGCTTTTCTCCTTCCCAGATTGCAATTTGCTCAGAAGTCTCTCTAACGAAAAGAATCGCCCGGTCCTCCTGAAGGACCGCATCCGGACTTAAAATCAAAACTGTCTCTTCTTGATCAACACCGGTCAAATAGAACAAATCGTTGTTCTGGCGGAAAGCCATCGTCCCATCGGCATTGGTTGGGAAAATATCATTGGCATGAATAACAACCAAACTATTCGGCTTCAAATTCTCGAGTAATCGTTCGCGATTACGGACAAAAAATTGAGGATCGATAGCTTCGTAGCGCATGTAGAGTAATGCACTCGTTTTGAACCAATCTGGCAAGAATGGACTGCAAGTAGCTTCATTCATTTTCTTTTTCCTAGTAAGTGCCTCTAAAAATATGGCTTTTCCACCGGGTGAAACTTTCAGAGTGGGCGTATTCAATTCCACTTGGCAATTCGGTCTTTCCTTGGTCATTCTCCCTTCGATCTCTTCATGAAAACCTATAATACTTGGCTCGCAAGAATCCGTAAGAGAGCCAACGCTAGTGGAATGCTCAGCCAATGGGCCGAGCAATTATCCCGCAAGCAAGGCGGTAATGCGGGAATGTGGAGAGAACGCATTCGCGGAATTCTAGAAGAAGAGGAGAGGGCTTCGCCTGATCTTATTCTCGACTTGGATCTAATTACGGCTCCTGCTCGAAAAGAAAATGAGGAAGATGAACAGATTCCCCTCTGGTGAAGAACTTAACAAAACCTATTTCCTCATACTCGACTGAGACATAAAAAAGAGCGATTAAGACTGAGCTCAATCGTGCTTTTGAAAATCTTTCATTCGGATTACATCACTTACCCCATGCTTGGAGAAGAGCAGACCCCATCTCGGAAGGAGTCTCGGCTACAACGATGCCAGCGTCAGCCATAGCAGCTTTTTTTGCTTCGGCAGTCCCCTGCCCCCCTGAAACGATTGCTCCAGCGTGCCCCATTCGGCGTCCCGGTGGTGCAGTAGCCCCAGCGATGAATCCAGCGACAGGTTTCTTGCAATTCTCCTTGATCCAAGCAGCCGCCTCTTCTTCAGCTGACCCTCCAATTTCACCGATCATGATAATCGCCTCAGTCTCGGGGTCTTCATTGAAAAGCTTAATAATATCTAGATGAGAAGTTCCATTGATCGGATCTCCTCCGATTCCGACACAAGTACTTTGGCCATAGCCGAGCGAAGTAACCTGCCAAACAGCTTCGTAAGTGAGCGTGCCAGAACGAGAGAGAATACCAACGTTTCCTTTTTTGTGAATGTAGCCTGGCGCTATTCCAATACGGCAACCACCAGTGGAATCAGGACCAGCTCCAGGAGTAACGACGCCAGGACAGTTCGGCCCAATAAGGCGAGTTTGGGATCCACGCATGTATTCCTTTACTCGCATCATATCCATCACAGGAATGCCTTCGGTAATGGCGACAATTAGGTCAACATCAGCATCAACCGCCTCAAGGATAGCGTCAGCAGCGAATGGCGGAGGCACGAAAATTGCCGAAGTAGTGGCTCCAGTTTCTTTAACCGCGTCAGAAACGGTATCATAAATTGGAACACTATAATCGCCATGATTGAACATTTTCCCTCCTTTACCTGGAGTTACTCCTGCAACAAGCGAGGTTCCATATTCGAGACTCAGCCCAGCATGGCGTCCGCCAAACCCACCAGTAATTCCTTGCACCAAAACCTTGGTGTCTGCATTAACGAGAATAGACATCTTTTTATAATTCAGTTTGGGATTTAGACAGAAGCAACAGCCTTTTTGGCGGCATCTGCCAGATCGTCCGCGCCGGTAATAGCGAGCCCGGAAGCGGAAAGGGTTTCGCGGCCAGCAGTTACATTATTTCCTTCGAGACGAACGATGAGAGGCAGTTTAAGTCCTGTCTCCTGAACTGCTGCCACCACGCCCTCGGCAATCACGTTGCAGTCCATAATACCACCGAAGATATTAATCAAAATCGCTTCGACCTTAGCGTCAGATTGAATGATATTAAACGCTCCGACGACCTGCTCTTTGGTCGCGCCACCACCGACATCAAGAAAATTGGCAGGATCTCCACCCGCAAACTTGATAGCATCCATAGTTGCCATGGCTAAACCAGCCCCGTTCACGAGGCAGGCAATGTTTCCATCAAGTCCAATGTAGCTGAGGTCAAACTCAGAAGCAGCAACTTCGCGAGGGTCCTCTTCTTCGGTATCACGATAAGCTAAGACCTCAGGGTGGCGATAAAGCGCATTATCATCAAAACCAAACTTTGCATCAAGAGCGAGCACCTGTCCGTCATTAGTTTCGACAAGCGGGTTGATCTCGACCATGTCGCAATCAAGACTAAGAAATAGTTTGTAGAGATTTTTGAGGAGCTTCCCAAATTCCTTGGCAGCTCCACCCTTAAATCCTAGAGCAGCCGTGAGCTTACGGACTTCATAAGGCTGAAGACCAGCGAGCGGATGAATCAGCTGCTTGATAATTTTTTCAGGACGATTTTCAGCGACCTCCTCAATATCCATCCCCCCCTCGGTCGAGGCAACAATTACAGGACGGCTAGTGTCGCGGTCCATGAGGAGCGAAAGATAATACTCGTGTTCGATCTCAACTGCGTCAGCAACCATTACCTTACGGACAAGACGTCCTTCGTTGCCAGTCTGTTTGGTCACAAGAGTTTCGCCTATCATTTTGCCTGCGATTTCGCCGATCGCGACGGGATCTTTGGTAAGATGGACTCCACCTTCGAAACCATTTTTAAAGGTGCCTTTTCCCCGGCCCCCTGCATGGACCTGAGCCTTGACCACCAAAAGGTCCGAACCAATTTCTTTTGCGATGGCTTCCGCCTCTTCAGCTGTTCCTGCCATCTTTCCCCGGGGACTGGGGACTTCAAAGCGATCAAACAGCTCCTTTGCCTGATATTCGTGGATATTCATGCCGGGAAAGGACGGACGCTAGCCATGGAAACACCTCGTGCAATGCTTAATCGTTAGAATTAGTAATCTTAAGCTTATTTCTGTCGCCAAATGGCCACTTCCAACGATCAATAAACGAGTGGAAAGAAA
>DIHU01000137.1:5252-5499 GCA_002420315.1 Akkermansiaceae bacterium UBA5688 | reverse complement strand
GAGCATGTCGCGGCTGATGGCGTTCAAGCGTTCAGGTCGGTTCAGCGTAATGAGCAAAACTTGATCGAATTGTTCGATGAGCAGCTGTTCAGTATTAGATGCGGAAATAGTCACAGTCTCCCCCTTAGAATCTGGAAGCGAGCATGGTATGCAGCTTTTCATTGGAAGAGAAGTGCCGCAAACTTCCCCCCTTACCCAAGTTAGAGAGGTTCAGTGATCTATTTCTTGCATGTAGTGTTTGGTGCTC
>DIHU01000137.1:0-4880 GCA_002420315.1 Akkermansiaceae bacterium UBA5688 | reverse complement strand
CATTGTGCGCATCCGGGACTCGAGCGGAACCTGGAGTGGTTGTGGGCAGTTACAGTAATCAAAGCAATGCGCAGGTAGCGGCTCAGACTGCACGCATTGAACTGCGAAACTTTGGACTAGACATTCGGGTAAAGGTTCTACCAGTAGTCGATGCGAATGCGAAAAGTGCTTTTAATCAGGCTTTTAGAGTGGTCCTGCAGCCGAATCCAGATCTAGGTGCTCGTGGTTTATTGCGCAGGATTCGCACGTTGGGTTTTGCAGATGCTTGGTACCTCGCAGATACGGAGGTGGCTATAGCGCCTGAAATTGTCCGACCAGAACAGATTGCTGCACCGCAACTGCTCACTACCGTCCCGCAGATCAGTCAGGAGGTCTCGCGAGGCGGATCGCCGTCAACGGCACCGAGGATCCGCAAGACCAGCGCAGGTCCGCAAACGATTATCGGTCAGGAGGAAGGAGTCGATCTACACCGTGTCACTATTCAAACCTTCGCAGAGAAAGACGTTAATCTGGTGATAGACGGGAGCGTGGATGAAGCGCTGTGGGAGCAAATTCCGTATTACGACAACATGTTGGTTTCGATCCCCGCACTGAAAACTCCTGCAGAGTACGAAACGCAGATACGCCTCCTCGCGACCGAGAAAGGGCTCTATGTTAGTTCTGTGATGGAGCAGCCTCCGGAGTCGTTAGTAAAAAGATACTCACGTCGCGACGATTTTTTTGACCGCGATACTTTTGGCGTGACTATCGACGCGTCGGGAGAGGCCTTAGTGGCTTACTGGTTCTTCGTCGCGCTAGGGGACAGTCTATCCGACGGCAAAGTTCTGCCCGAAAGGCGTTTTGCTCGTGATTGGGATGGACCATGGCTGGGCAAGTCTTTGGCCACCGATAGCGGCTGGAGTGTTGAGTTTTTTCTGCCTTGGTCGATGATGAACATGCCTGAGGTCGATGGACCTAGGACCATAGGTTTTGCCGCGAAACGAAATATTTCGGCGACCAACCAGTCCTACGGGTGGCCAGGCTATTCACAGTCATCCTCAAGATTTGTCTCGGCATTGAACGAACTCGAAGTGATGGGTGTGCAGCCGCGTGCCCAAGTCTCCGTAATACCTTTCGCTTCAGCAACGGCAGATGAAGCGTCAGGAGAGGTTACCTCCAAAGTCGGTGTTGACGTTGCTTGGAAACCGTCCCCAAAAATTGAGCTCTCGGCAACAGCTAATCCGGACTTTGGGGCAGTCGAAGCGGACGATGTGGTGCTTAACCTGACGGCAAGCGAAACCTTCTTTCCAGAGAAACGGTTGTTTTTCTTGGAAGGGAACGAGGTTTTCACAGTCATGCCCAGAGATGATTATCAGAGCATCTACAGAGACGCAGTGAACGAAGATTTTGCCACTACTTCACGCCAAGTCTATTTGCGCGATTATATTCCATTGCCTATATCACTAGTAAACACACGCCGAATCGGGGGCACAGCAAATCAGGTCGAAGTTGGCGATGGCGTAAGTCCTAATCGAGGGCAGCGAGACGTTCCCACTGATCTAATCGGAGCGGCAAAAGTTACTGGAGCAGTCGGTGATTATCGCTACGGGGTGTTGGGCGCAATCGAGAACGATGTGAGTTGGAGCGGTTCCGACACGGTAGGATTTCCTGTAGAAATCGAAAGCTCAGGGCGTGATTTTGCGGTGGCCCGGCTGACTTATGAAAACGTTGGGGAGACGAGACGTTCCGTAGGATATATGGGAACTTTCGTTGGCGGGCCCCTCTATGACGCGGTGGTGCACAGTATTGATGGTCACTATGTTGGCGCATCTGGAAGACTTAAGGCCGACGCTCAGCTGATCAGGAGTGATCGGGCCGAGCTTCATGGGTACGGTGCGGTGTTTGACGTCACCTATTCGCAAACGAATGGGCTGCGTCATAAGTTAGAAATCGATTATATGGACGAGGACGTCAATTTTAACGATCTTGGATTTTTGCTACGCAATAACTACGGGCGCGCGCGCTATGCCTTGATGTTCAGCAGAAATAAGTTGACCGAGAAACTTTATAATTTTCGGAGCACGCTAAGCGTAATACAACAATACAACATCGACCGAGGGCAAATCACTGATAGTTCCTTATTGTGGAGATCTTCGGTGATGCTGCCAGGCCGGAACACATTGCGAGCAGGGTTTGGATACTTGCCGGAGCGGTACGAGGATATTGAAAGCCGCGGGAATGGGGCCTATCGCGTCGAGGCTGGTGGTTGGTGGGAGGCGCTTTTGTCAACGGATGCAGCCAAGATGTTTAGCTTCTCCGCAGGTCTTTCCTCCGTTAGGGAGCCCCTTGGTGGTTGGAGTCACAGCTACAAAGCAGGTGTCACAATTCGACCTTTCGATGCGATCAGTATGGATCTTGATCTGCAATACAGAGATCGAAATGGATGGATGGTTCATCAAGGTGGTCGCGAGTTTGGGCGTTTTCATGCCAGCGAATGGCAACCAAGCTTTGACGTAAACTGGTTCATTGCGCCTGGGCACCAAGTCCGCTGGAACTTCCAGTGGGCGGGCGTGAGAGCAGTAGAGAATAAGTTTTATTCAATCCCTAGTGGCGACGGCAAGCTGGTGGAGGTCGCCAGAAGCCTAGAAAGCTATAATTTCGATTTGGGGCTTCTAACCACCCAGATTCGATATCGATGGGAAATAGCCCCGCTGACAGATTTTTACCTCGTTTACAATCGAGGCAACGCCTACAACAAATCCATGGGTCTTAATGATCCAGAGACGGATATTGTGGATTTATTTTCTGACAGTTATGCGGATCCCATCATTGACTCTTTTGTTGCCAAGCTTCGGTATCGTTTTGGCAACTAGGCGATTAACTCACTCCTACGGTGAAAGAAATAGATGAAGAAATCACGCTTAACTATTCTGTTGACGGCTATTTTGTGCGGTTTTTCGCCCATGGCAGCTGGCAAGGAAATAGGGGTATCGACGCCTGAACGGCAAGGTTTTTCTTCTGATCGATTGGACTATCTGACGGCTCAGATGAAGACCGAAATAACCGATGGCACTATGGTTGGGGGCGTGGGGCTGATAGCTCGTAATGGCAAGATCATCTACGAAGAGAGTTACGGTCAGGCAGACCGAGAGGCTGGCCGCGAGATGAAAGAGGACACGATCTTTCGGATTTATTCGATGACCAAACCAATTACGGGTGTTGCCCTAATGATGCTCTACGAAGAAGCAAAGTTCCGTCTTAGTGATCCGGTTGCTATGTACATACCCGAGCTTGCCAACTTGGATGTTGCTCTTTCAACTGCAGCCACGGGCGCGGTCTCAGACGGCACTCTTACTCAAGGTGTCGGCGAGGGCAAAGCGGAATTGTTTGGCCAAACCCGAAAACCGAGGAGACAACCAACTATCCGCGACTTGCTGATCCATACAGCTGGCTTCACTTACGGCATTTTTGGAAATACCGAAGTCGACCAAATGTATCGAGCGAATGGGATCACTGGCATATCCGATCAACGAGATTTACAAAAATTTGTTCAAGAGCTCGGGAAAATGCCACTTCAGTATGAACCGGGCACGCAATGGCACTACAGCGTCTCAGTGGATGTGCAAGGACGCTTAATCGAGGTGCTTTCTGGAATGTCATTTGGCCAGTTTTTAAAGGAGCGGCTTTTTGATCCTCTAGACATGAAAGACACTGGGTTTTCCGTACCGGTCGAAAAGCAACCCAGATTGGCGCAGCTGTACAAGCCGGCGGGTATGGCGGCGCTCTCGTTCCTATCTCCGTCCTCGAGCGAAGGTTTGGAGGTGGCCGACTCGTTCATTAGTGAGATGTTTTTGTCTCCTCCATCATTTGAGAGCGGTGGGGCGGGTCTGGTTTCTACCGCCAGAGACTATCTCAGGTTCAGTCAAATGATGCTTAACAAAGGAGAACTTGACGGGATTCGAATTTTATCGCCGAAGACGGTTGAATTTATGTTGTCCGACCATTTGCAAGAGTTGCCGATGGCATGGCGCGCCCCTGGGATCGGTTTTGGCCTCGGATTTGGTTTGATCCTTGACCCTGCAGCGACCGGAGAGGTTAGTTCGGAGGGAGAATATTATTGGGGTGGTGCGGCTGGAACACATTTTTGGATCGATCCGAAGGAGAATCTAATTGGAATGTTCATGGTTCAGAGCATCCCTCATAGGACTCGTCTTCGGGAGGACTTTAAGGCACTAACATACAGCTCGATGACTGAAAGCCAAGCTAATTGAGCGAGTTTTGGCGGGAGATGGAAGCCTAGTTGCGTGCGTAAAGTTATTTTCTCGTTCGGTCTGGCAATGTGCTTGGTCGTAGTAGCTGTAACAATAGGGCTGAAGGCCGTGGGTATGTCCCCGACGAACTTTTCCGCGAATATCGGCGTGGGCACCGGTATGGGAGCAAAGCTCGCTTGTTCCGGGCACTTCTTAAGCGGCTTTGACGAAGATCAGATCCGAAATGACCTGGCGTCTTACAGTCCTGCAATTGATCTGTTTAACATTACGTTGGACGAACAGGCCGGAAAAGCCACCGTTGATTTGCTGGGTTTGTTCAATACATCGGCTACTTATCGCAAGGGCATTGGCTGCACTCTTGATCAATCAGATACGACGGTGATTGATGGGCTTCTACCACCAGCTGAGCCTAAGCTGGATAAAAATAGTCTATGGCCTGAAGGGCCACGTGTGCGCGAGCCCGACTCGCGTTTGGTTGAAACTCTCTCTCTGTCGCTAACACAAGATCAGGAACAAGGTCTCCAAACCCGCGCTTTAATTATGGTGCAAGGCGGACAGATCGTAGCCGAGGTCTATGCGCCAGAGATCACGCCGGACACGCCCTTAATGGGCTGGTCCCAGGGCAAAAGC
>DIHU01000052.1:7031-7576 GCA_002420315.1 Akkermansiaceae bacterium UBA5688 | reverse complement strand
TTTTATCTACTCGTCCTCTCCTTACACCGGCAATCGATCTGGTGGCGCGCTGAAAACAGCTAACTGGTACTCAAAGTATAAATCTCCTGGTACTAAATATTTGGGTGACAGCAGGCAGGCAGGCAGCGGCGACCCGGGTCTTATCGATCTTGAGAAACAAGATTATCACCTCAACCCAGATAGCCCATTACGTGGTAAAGCAATCAACTTAAGCGAGTTCTATAAATCGGACTTCGACGGTAGCCCATTGCCTAAGACCGGCAATTGGGATATCGGTGCGATTCAATATAACACGACCAAACCCACTAAAGGATTGCAGCCCAGCGTGAGTCCCTTATCCGTAACAGAGTGATCCTAGAGAGCCTCCGATGCTTCGATGAAGCCGGTATGATTAAGCTCAGAAAAGGCAATGCGCCGACCATCACGAAAGGGCCATACACCGGCGAGATTGTTAATGGTGATCACATTATTCCACGATCAGTGTGTCCGGAACTAGACAACGCTTTCTACAATCTTGAGATGATGCCGCTAACTTTGAATCAAAG
>DIHU01000052.1:0-6633 GCA_002420315.1 Akkermansiaceae bacterium UBA5688 | reverse complement strand
TTGGAAGAAGGCAATACTAAATGAGTTGCTCGTCCTTAATTGGGTGGGCGGTTTTTTTACAGGCCCCCTCCCTCCAACAATTAAAAGAACTGGCACGATTAGCTCGCGTCCAGTGCCTTTGACTCTCTCTAAAACACCAGCGCTAAAAATATTGCGAACCGCTGATTTGGAAATTTCGCCACGTTGAGTAATTTCAGCAACCGTAAGTGGGTCATCCAATTCACCCTTTTGAACAAATGACGCTGGCGACACTGGCGGAGGATTCCCGAAGGATAAAGCTCAAGCCGTCAAGTGGTATCGTAAGGCCGCCGAAAGCTCAAAGCTATTGGAAGAGCGGCTGAAGAAAAACGCCAAGAAAGAGAAGGGTGAGTAAGGCCAGCTAGAATGACACCCACATTAACCTACCGAGTCGAATACGAGCCATGTCGTCGCTCATGGTTGCTGAGTGGAACGGTGGGTTCGTGACTGGCCTGCTAAGGTAACTATGACCACCCACCGCACCGGGGAAATATTTTGCGCACGCTCTATATAATACGGTGAGAGATTTTTTGGCCTTAAAATGATTGTGCTTTAGATCGAATTATTATCCTCCTGCCCAAATGCGCCTTGAACCCTTTCCCGCCAAAAACAAATTCCTAAGAGTTTTCGCTTGATTATGTAACGGATCTCTCTTGGTTTGATCCATGGTTCAATTTCGAAGGTCGAGAGTCGCGTTGCTCGGTATGTTCGCATTACTTGGTCCCCTTCCGCTCGAGGCCCGGAAACCGCCAGCAGGGTTCGAGAAAATTGACCAGAATATCGTTATTTCAGCGATACGGACTCAGATGAACTACGACGTTCAGTCCTTCACGGTAAAGCCCGGAGCCAAGATCAAGCTAACCTTTCGAAACCCAGATGAGCTTCCACACAACCTGATCATCTGCACCCCGGGAGCCTCCAAGGGCCAAGATAAAGGACAAGAGTTGGTTAAGGCCGTTCTCGCATTGGGCGCGAAGGGAGAAGAACTTGGCTGGGAACCAAAATCTCACCCGAGGATTTTACATAGCTCCGGGATGATTCAACCTGGAAAAGAGACTATCGTATGGTTTCAGGCCCCTGAAAAAGAAGGCAAGTATCCCTACGTCTGCACATATCCCGGGCACTTCACCCTGATGAACGGGGTAATGAATGTCTCAAAACGAGCGGCGGTTGGCATTGTGAGGGGTAAGCCGCGGAGTGACCCTTTCTACACGACTCCGAGTATGCGCCAGCGTCCCCAGGTGAGGCGGATTTTCATGCCCGAAGCCGGGCCAGCCGCAATTGCAGTGGCCGTCAACGACGATCTCCATTACTGCTGGGACGCCGGTGAATGTCGCCTGCGCTATATTTGGAAAGGAGATTTTATTGACGGCTGGAGTGTCTTCAAGGCTAACGGTAACGGCCTTGCTTCGATCGAAGGAGATGTCCTGCTCCGAGAAAAAACCAACCCCCTTGGGAGTCTTCTCTCGCAGGGATCTGCCCAGCCCAAATTCCTCGGATACTCCGTTGCCAACGGGCTACCCTCCTTTCGGTGGAAAACCCCGGATTTCGTGGTTGAAGAAACTATCAAGCCAGCCGCGGACGGAAAGGCATTGTCCCGCACCTTTGATATCAAAAGCGAAAAGGGAAAATATCCCATCACTATCAAGTTCCAGTCCTCCAATAAAATGTCGGTCTCTAAGGAATCCCAGACCATCAAAGGACCGGGACGCCTGACCGTCACTCTGACTCCCCGCCATGATCCGTAGTACTACCACAATTATTCTCGCCTCCTGCCTCGCCTCTGCCGACGTATGGACCGACGCCTTCAGCATAGAAAAAATATCGCCTCCACCTGGAGTCGACGCACAAATCGGTGGCCTTGCAACAACGCCCAGTGGTAACCTTGCGGCATGTTTTCATCGCGGCGAACTCTTCATTTACAACCCCAAGGAGGACACCTGGAAGCAGTTTGCCTCAGGGCTTCATGAACCACTGGGTATACTGGCAGAGAGTGACTCCAGCTTTCTGGTTATGCAACGCCCCGAATTGACAAGGGTCAGTGATACGGATGGTGATGGGATCGGAGACCTTTACCAAACAGTCTTCGATGATTTTGGGATGACTGGAAACTATCATGAGTTCGCCTTTGGTCTCGCACAAGACAAGGAGGGCTTCATATATCTCGCTCTTGGGACAGCCTCCAATGGCGCCGGTATTCGCGAGGAAATTCGTGGTCGCTGGAGTCCTATTGGTCTTGATCGGAAATACATGCTGAATGGCCCCGAGTGGCGCAAATATAAGGGGCGGGCCGGACGCATGTATTCCAGAGTTCCCTACCGCGGGTGGGTAATCAAGGTTTCTTCCGATGGCAGCAAATGGCAGCCATTCGCAAGTGGGTTCCGGTCTCCAGAAGGACTTGGCTTCGACAAGGACGGGCGCCTCTATGTTGCCGATAACCAAGGAGACTGGCTAGGAACCAGTAAGATCTTTCATGTACGAGAGGGACGCTTCTACGGGCACCCCGCGTCCTTGGTATGGAAGGAAGGCTGGAGCCAGAAACCTTTGCAGGTTGCGGTGGCAGAGCTTGAAAAATTGCGCACCCCGGCGATGGGTCTCTTACCTCAGGGCGAGCTGGCAAACTCACCTACCGAACCACTCATGATTCCAAAAGGTGTTTTCGGCGGACTCAGCGAGCAGATGCTCATCGGGGAGATGAACAGCCCCACTCTTGTCCGGTTCCTCCCTGACCCCGTAGGCGAGGTCTCTCAAGGAGCGGCTATTCCTTTTCTGCGAACCGGAGCACTGGGAGCAGGTAACCATCGGATGTCCTTTACCCCTGATGGATCACTTTGGGTTGCAAAGACCCATCTCTCTTGGGCCGGAGGTGAAGGTCTCGTCAGAGTGCGCCTGAAGGAAGGCGCTGCCGATTTTATTGCCATTGATCGCGTCGAGCTAACGTCCCGGGGATTTTCGCTGGGGTTCACCCAACCGGTCGATCCAGAAAGCCTCAGAAAAGTCGAGATTACCCGCCACACCTACAAATATCATGCGGGTTATGGCTCACCAAAGGTGGACAAGCAGAACGTTGCCATCAAGACAACTAGCCTCTCCGCAGAGGGCCGCTCCTGTGTAATTAACTTCAAGAACACCGGAGACTTGAAAAGTGGATATCTCTATACCCTCCGCCTCCCAGAGGTTCGCTCAAACAGCGGAAAACTCCTCATGGGCGACACGGTGTATTATACGCTTCACGCCAAACGGTAGAGGTTGTATTCCTTACCCTCTTTTGCCCCGGAATTAACGCCGCCCTTTCTCCTCCATGTATTCCGCCAAACCCCGGTTTCCGTGACCTTTCCGCCAAAAGAAAATTCCTACCAGTAATTGAGTTAATCATGATCAACTTGCAGTCACTCAGTGAACTAATCGAATTTAGGCGCACGGTTAAGCCGATTATAAATATCGGTGAGTCAAATTTTTCGGAACGTCCGGTAAGGAAAGAGACGATTGAACAGTTGCTCAGTAACGCCAATTGGGCGCCAACGCATGGACTCACTGAACCCTGGCGATTCACAGTTTATCAGGGAGATTCCTTAAAAGACCTCGCGAAATTTCTACGTCAGGCTTATACCACTCATACGTCGCAAGAAGAATTTAGAGAAGCAAAGAGAGAGAAAATGGCATCATATACGGAATGCACTCGGGCCGCAGTTGTTTTAGGAATGAAGCGACACCCAGGTAAGATCCCTGCCGAAGAAGAAGTCATAGCTGTCGCCTGTGCAGTACAAAACTTACATTTGTCAGCAGCAGCTGAAGGACTAGGTGGATTTTGGTCAACGGCTCCCGTTTATGACGTACCGGCCGTAAGAGCGGAATTCGGGTTCAAGGGAGAGGAAGATCGCTGTTTAGGAATCTTTTATTTGGGCTATCCCAAGAACAATTGGCCCGAACGGAAAAAAGGGGCTCCACAGCCTGTCAAAGAAAAAATTATTTGGAGATGAAGATCGAAGCTATTCGCGTATATCAGGTAGACCTTCCTCTGCATGAAAATACTTATAATTGGTCCGGTGGTAAATCGGTGACCGTGTTTGATAGTAATGTAGTGGAAGTCATTACAGATACCGGACTAGCTGGCTATGGGGAGTGCTGTCCTCTGGGACCGTTCTATTTACCTGCATATGCTGAGGGTGTTCGCAGCGGCATTCGCGAATTGGGCCCACACCTGATTGGTCAAGATCCACTAAAGCTGGGTCCCCTCAATTACTTGATGGACCGTGCGTTGAAAGGCCATCCGTATGTAAAGTCTCCAATTGATATAGCCTGCTGGGATATCAAAGGGCAAACGGCAGGATTGCCAATTTGTGAATTGTTGGGAGGCCGTTATGGGGACGATTTTGTTCTTTATCGAGCCATCTCACAGCAGGAGCCTGAGGCGATGGCCGACAACGTTCAGAGTTACCGTGATGAAGGTTACCGTCGTTTTCAACTTAAAGTCGGTGGTGATCCCGATATTGATATTCAACGGATTCGTAAAGTTGCTGAACGCCTTGAGACGGGCGACAAACTTGTTGCTGACGCCAATACCGGCTGGCTGATGCATGAGGCGGCCAGAGTGGTGCGCGAGGTGGCAGATGTCGATGTTTACATTGAACAGCCATGCTTTAGCTATGAAGAATGTCTCTCGATTCGACGGCGCACCAATCATCCTTTTGTGATGGACGAGTGTATTGATTCGCTCGACGTTCTGATGAAAGGTTATGCCGATCAGGCCATGGACGTGGTCAATATCAAAATTAGTAAGTTCGGTGGTCTGACCAAAGCAGCACAGGCTCGAGAACTATGTGCTTCGATTGGCGTCGGAATGACGATCGAAGATAGTTGGGGCGGAGATATCACGACCGCAGCGATTGCTCATTTAGCACATAGCACACCCACCAACCTTCTCTTTAGCTCAACTGATTTCAATAGTTACGGGCCCGTTAGCAATGCCGAAGATGCCCCGCAGCGAGTCAACGGCCGCATGAGTGCCTCGACTAACCCGGGCATGGGCTGTGCACCTCGAATGGATGTACTTGGTGAGCCTGTTCTGGAAATCAGATAACGGCATTTATAAAACGTTCTAAGCCGACTTACCATCACAGGTAGCGCGCTTTCGCCGAAAGTGCATTTAGTCAGGGTTGAACTTCATCACGCTCTCCGTCAATAGGGCTGCCGACAGAAAGATGAAAAGAAACCAAACCCTTTCATACTGTTTAATCCGTGGCCTCTAGTTATCGACCTGACCGGACCTGAGCTGAAGCTTTGTCTCCCAACCCAGCTCCTGGACCACCGACGCAGGATATTCCCATCCATTCTTTCCCTTTTGATATATGACCACCTTTGATCGCTCAAGCGCGATGGCCACCGCCTGCGGCATATCCATGATTTGTAGGACGTTGAAGAAAAACGGCCCATCGTTATGGGAAAGTGGCGGATTATGAAGATCGAGGCGGGTGATCTCAGGCTCAAAGAGAGAGGCATAAGTGAGAACACCTGCCATTCTCCCGCTTCCCTGAAGCCATAGCGAGACGTTTTCCATTCCTCCAACAGATCGAAGAGTCTGTATTGCCCTTCGGGCATCCCAGACCCTGACGCTATCAATCGTCTGACCGGCAGCCTGCAACCTGAGATTTCGCTTTCCCGTTTTCTCAGGCCCCAGCTGAGTCGGGCCAACTCCAGTCGGCGGCGCATAAGCCATCACCCACTTGAACGAATCGAACATTCCTTGATGCTGCTTGAACGACTTAGGGTCTCCCTCGGGTAGGCCCTGCCCACTCAATTGCTTCTCAAAACCAGGCCTCATCGTCGCCAAGAATTCTTCCCAAGCTGCCACATCGAGCAGATTGAGAACAACGAGCTCAGGCTCCTCCAGACCCGAACGGTGAGCAACGTAAAGAGGGAGGCGCCTCCCCATACTTGAGTATTCAACACACTGGAGAGTCACCCCTTCTTTCTCAACACTGAAAACCTCCTTTGGTTCGTCAGGGCTGACATGATCTGGCCAACCTGAAAAGCACTCATCCTTGATTCGCCCCATCCATTTATCTTTCAGCACTTCCCACTCTTTTTCGCTCTCAGGCATCGGGCTTGCTGCCCGCGCCCGGAGGAGGGGGGCCACAAACTCCTGACCGGCCGTCCTTGGAGTTTTCCTGTCCTCTTCACCATAGACCAACAGCCCCAGAATTCCGGAAAACAATATGATAAGTGCCTTGGCGCGGCGCGGCCCAAGAACTGCAGACAGCATTTGCCCTCCGTTCATGGGGTATATTGGCAAGCAATTGAACATCGCCTAAATGATACTAATCGATATGAGATATTGAAAGAAGATATCCACTTGCTTGCCTTGGGATGGCAAATACTCACTATACCGAATACGGGCTGCAAGGCAGGACCGGCGAGTGTCACCAAAAAGGCCGCTTCCGGGTCAAAACACCGAGAGGGTAGGTCGCATAGCCCCCCATGAATATGAAAACAACCTGCGTTGGCTGTTTAAATCTCTTAATTGTTAGCGCATGCCACATTTCGTGAATCAGGACCGATACAAATGCCGCCAGCATGAACATCGCGTTTCTCATTACTGCTAGGAATTTGCTTTTG
>DIHU01000008.1:2810-13808 GCA_002420315.1 Akkermansiaceae bacterium UBA5688 | reverse complement strand
CTTCACCTTTCGAGTTCCGAGCGATGCCAGAGTAGCCTTTACCCTCTCTGAAAATACCAGTTCGGCCACCTTTCCAATTGCCTTCGACCTCGATCAATCCTTCGGGTGTCGTTCTGCGAATCACTGTCTGGCATCCAGTTCCCATAACTGTGAAGAGCGACTCACAGCCATGGACACCATACCAAAAAAGATCAGGGTGGTGAGGTTCGATTTTTGCCGGACTCGAACAACGCGCGTAGGTTACTTTTCCAATTGACCCTCCGCGAACGGCTTGGGTGCTTTCCCCATATCTGAGTGAGGATGATGAGAAGATCGGGACCCCGGCCTTTTTGGCGAGTTGGTAGATTTTCAGAGTATCACTCAGACTTCCAGCGACAGGTTTGTCTAGAAAGAGGGGAAGGCCTGCTGCAATGACTGGCCTTGCTTGTGAAAGATGGGGTCGTCCGTCGACACTTTCGATCATAATGGCATCGACCTTTCCGCAGAGTTCCTCAATCGTTTGACAAATTTCTACCCCAAAGTCTTTCTCCAGAGTTTTGGTGTAACCATCGACTCGTGAGATGCTAGATTTAATGTCAGGACTTCCACCTTTGAAGGCTGCGACTACTTTGGCTCCCTTTACGTGGTCCTTTGCAGTTTCATCATTGATGATCTTCGTGAAGGCCGTGACGTGGGAGGTGTCGAGACCAATCAGGCCAATTCGGATGGGGTCTTTGGCTGTGACAGGAGAGAGGACTAAGAGACTGCAAAAGATGCTTGTAAATTTGGTCATTTGTTGATCACTTAATAGTTAGATTACGAAGGTGTAGATCATAAACATCTATGCCGTCATCATTATTTTCATTTCTAGATTGGAGGATAGTTCTAAAAGGCAAGATCTTGGATTAGGAGAGAGAAGGAATCTGCATGGCGGCTATTTTTGCTTCGCTACTTATAGCGTTTGTCGATCCATGCGAGACAAACTCATAAATCGTCATGGAAGGCATTAACATTTTTCGACTGATTGGAGTTTGCGGCCTTTTGGTGGCGGCTTGGTGCGTTGAGATCGTAGGTTTTTCAACGTTTCGGAGCGAAGAAAGGAATGGTCCACCAAAAGTGAATGTTGTGGATTTTGATAAAAATCTTTCTAAAGAAGGTAGCGCTAAACAGTTGATTGGATCTGACCATGATCTTAATTTGCCGTTTGTCTCTTCCAATGAGGCTCAGAAGCGAATAGAGGAGCATCAAAGGAACAAATGGCTAGGCTTGCTGGCGGGTATCGCGGGAGCGTTCGGTGTCTTTTACTTTGCTAATAAGATTTGGGACAATTGGGTGATCTCTATCACGTGTGTCATGTTTGGGCCTCTCGGAGTAGCCTGGGGATTTCGGAAATCCTATAGAAACGGTTAATTCTGTGAGAAATGTCCGGATGTTTACCGAGGCTTGATCTTTCTGAAACACGAATAAGGAAGTCTATCCTTCGAAGTTCGTGAGAATTATTACGATAGAGCAAAGCTCACAAGCAGAGCTACTGAAGCAAAAGCCTTCGCTTTATCGTGGCCGAAGGTTAAAGTATCCTTCATGCGGACCGCTTCTTTTATACTGCTCTTGTTGAGCGGTGGTCTTTTTGGAAAGTTGACGATCAACTGGAAAGAGAGCTTTTTAAAGATTAGTGACGATCGGAATCCGGGCGGGGTAATTGAGGTTTGGTATCTTGAGGCCTACTGCCGTTCGGGGTCAACTGACCGGGAGTGGAATGAGACCGTTATCGATCATGAGACCAAGCTTCTTTCTGCGACTGAAACTGAGATCAAATTGAGGTGCAAACTAGCCGATGGCGTGATTATTGATCATTTAATCACAGCTGAGGAAGATAAGATTTCATTTCATCTTGTTGCTAAGAATCCTACTGGGCAGAAATCTGAGGCGCATTGGGGGCAACCTTGTATTCGGGTAGGAAGGTTCACGGGAACTCATAATGATGTAGATAAGTATTCTTACCTAGAGAACTCATTTGTGTTTCTCGATAATAAGAAATCCTTCATGCCTACTGAGAACTGGGCGACAAGGGCCCGTTATATACCAGGCCAAGTTTGGTGCCCTTGTCACGTTCCAAAGACGGATGTCAATCCGCGTCCACTTTCAATAGACCGACCCTCAAATGGATTGATTGGCTGTATTTCCGCCGACAAAAAATGGTTGATGGCCACGGCTTGGGATCCCTATCAGGAGCTTTTTCAAGGAGTCATTCGTTGTTTGCATTCTGACTTCCGGATCGGTGGTCTGGAGGCGGGTGAAGAGAAGTTAATTCGGGGTGCCATTTATGTAATGGCCAATGACGCTTCGGCGCTCATAAAACGCTATGAAGAAGATTTTCCGGCCCAGGTTCGACGTCACCGAACGCTGAGTGACCCCCAGGTGGTCGCGGGGCATCCAGTTTCTGGGAAACGCGTTGCGATTACGACTCCTGACTATGCTGGGACAAAGGTCCACCACACCCTTTATCTTCCAGAGAATTGGAATCCGGATTGGAAGGGAATTAAAGAGAGCTATCCATTGGTCGTGGAATACTCCGGGAATCGAGCGCCCTCACTTGGCTCAAGTGGGCGGGTAGAAGATTCGGTTTTGGGGTATGGCTTAAGTGGTGGCAAGGCTGTTTGGCTAAATCTGCCATTTGTCGACGCGAAAGGCCAAGCGAACCAGCTTAAGTGGTGGGGTGATGAAGCCGCAACAGTTGCCTATGCCAAGAAGGTTGTTCCGGAAATCATCGCAAAGTATGGAATCGATCCTGATCGCGTAATTCTTTGTGGGTTTTCACGGGGAGCGATTGCTGTAAACTATATCGGCTTGCATGATGATGAGATCGCTGCTTTGTGGTCAGGCTTCGTGACGCATGACCATTATGACGGAGTGACGGAATGGCGGGGCACGAAGTGGGGAGCTCCGCTTCCGAGTTATCGGGAGGCTGCTGCCGAAAGATTTAATAGAATCAATGGGAGACCGGTTTTGATCTGTCAGAATGGTGGGACCAGCGAGATTCGCAAAGTGTTTGGTTCACCGGGCAATGTTTCTTTTTTGGATGTTGATACGGGAGCGATTTTTGGAACCTACCCCATAGAAACAAGGATTCATCCTCACACTGATCGTTGGCTTTTGAAGCCGAGTGATCAGCGTAATAAAGTTTTAGACTGGATGGAAAAACTTGGCTTTTTTCAGAACGTGCAGGAGTAAAAATTTGAAGGAACTCAAGTGAAGGTTCCATTTCTTGCAAGGCGTCACTTAACCGTCCCGGCTTCTGGTTGTCCAGGTAGCGGAGTGTGTGCTTTATCTATGATAGCTACCATCTGAGTAACCATCGTCGGATGTTCTTTCGCGAGGTCCTTTCTCTCGAAGGGATCATCTTTGAGGTTATAAATTTCAATGGGAGACATGCCTCCGCCCTTCTTGGCTTGGCGGTAGGCTTTCCAATTTCCTTTGCGAACCGCTTGAGAAAAGATGGTTTGGTTGTCACCTTTGCAGAACTCGAAGTAGAGAAAGTCGTGTTTCTTTTGTTTTTCTCCTCTTAAAAGAGGAAGGAATGAGATGCCATCGATGTTTTGAGGAATTGGTTGTTTTGTGAGTTCGGCCATTGTGGGGAGGATATCCCAGAAGGCACTGATATGATCGGTGGTGCGGCCGGGATCGATGATGGTGGGCCAACGGACGAGCATTGGAGTGCGAATGCCGCCTTCGTGCATATCTCGTTTCATGCCACGAAGTGATCCAGTGGAATTCCAGAAGCGAGGATCGTGTCCACCTTCGCGGTGGGCACCGTTATCGGAAGCGAAGATGACGATGGTGTTATCGGCAATTTCATAGAAATCGAGGAGCGCTAGGATATCACCAATTTGGTTGTCGAGGTTTTCGATCATGGCTCCAAATCCTGCAATTGGATTAACCACGTCAGGAACCGTCTCGGTGCTGTCGCCACCGTGGATCCGGTATTTCCCAATAATCTTGTCAAACTGCGGGTATTTCTTGCGCCACTTAGAGTGAAGTCCTTCGGGCGCATGCATGGCAGCGTGGGGAACGGCCGTTGGAATGTAGCAAAAGAAAGGGGTTTTACTTTTTGCGTTGGATTCCATGAACTGCAGGGCGTGATTCATGATGATGTCGTGGACGTATTTCCCCTTTTTGAGCGGCTTCTCTTTCCCGTTGTGAACGTAAGTAGTGGGGTAGTAGGTATGAGCAATCGTCTGGCTTTTCCAGCCTACGAATTCATCGAAACCGTGGGTGAGGGGGTTGGCGTTTCCTTTGACGTGGGTATGCCCAAGTCCCCACTTTCCATAAACGCCAGTGGTGTAGCCGGCGGCTTTAAAGATTTCGGGGAGGACGGTCAACTTTGGGTCAAGAGGCGCGACTTTGTTTTCAGTGACATTGCCGCGGAGGTAAACTGTTCCCGGTTGCTGGCCAGTCATAAGAACCGCGCGCGAAGGGCTGCAGACAGTATTGCCAGAATAGTGGGCGGTGAACTTTAGGCCTTCGCTGCCAATGCGATCAATATTAGGGGTCTTAAACTTTTTCTGTCCGTAGATAGAAAGATCACCCAAGCCAAGGTCATCGGCGAGGATGTAGATTACGTTCGGCTTATCTAGCGCCTTTGGAAGGGCGGATGAAAGTAGGATCAAAAGAAAAACTCTTTTCATGAAGAGGAGTTTTTCCGGTGAGAGAGCCCCCGTCGAGTTATTCTTTAGTCTAAGCGAGTGAAATGATCCGAAATTATTGCATGCGATACACTTCTCAATCTTTCGCCGACCTTTGGGTCGGACGGCTGGCGGTTCTGGGGTTTGATTTGAATCCTCTTCAGGTCCCGCAGAAAGTATTACAGACAATCTCCTCTGGTCTTGGAGGTTGCTGCAGTTTTTCGAAGCCTTCCTGTTCGTTGTAAGGATTCTGAAGCGCCTTATGGAGCTCATGGAACGGATTGAAGTTGCCTCGATTGGCGGCTTCGATTACTTCTTCGACCCGATGGTTACGGGGAATATAAACTGGATTTATGACCTTCATGAGAGAGGTGTCTGGTATTCCTCCAGCATTCCATCTTGCCAGCCAATCTTGGGCTGGTTCCTCGTCTTCAAAATTTAAAAGGAAGGAATCGGGACTGTTGCTGAGGCTGCGGAAGGTGAGGGTGAAATCGGTTTTCTGGGAAGCCATTAGGTCAAGCAGGGCTCGAATGAGTTCGGGATCGTTGTTTTGAGGAAGTCCGATTTTTTTGGAGAAAATCTCAAGATGAGCTTTATCAAAAAGAGAGGGAAACTTTTCCAGTTCCTCTTTTGCCATAGTGACCGCTTTTTCCTGATCCTCATCGAAGAGTGGGAGGAGGGCTTCGGCGAGTCGGGTTAAATTCCATTGGGCAATACCAGGTTGGTTTGAATAAGCGTAGCGACCATTTTGGTCGATGTAGCTAAATTTTTGGGTGGGATTGAATCGGTCCATGAAGGCGCAGGGGCCGTAGTCGATTGTTTCGCCCGATAGACTCATATTGTCGGTATTCATGACTCCGTGAATGAAACCGAACCCCATCCACTGTGCGACAAGTAAGGCTTGTTTGCGGATGACATCTTGGAGAAGTTCGAAGGCGTTCGATGCTTGGAGATTGTGGCGCTGAATGGCATACTTTACTACGTCTTTGAGACTTTCAGTGTCGTTTCGCGCGGCGAAATATTGTGCGGTTCCGATTCGAAGGTGGGAGCTAGCAACTCTGGTGAAAATCCCCCCTTTTTCAGGCTGTTCGCGAAGGACTAATTCTCCGCTCAGAACTGCGGCGAGAGCGCGGGTTGTGGGAATACCCAATGCATGCATCGCTTCTGAGACGAGATATTCTCGAAGGACAGGCCCAAGAGCGGACCGGCCGTCGCCACGCCGCGAAAAGGGAGTGGGTCCAGCACCTTTAAGTTGGATATCCTTCCCCCCTATTTCTCCAATCAGAATCGCTCGGCCGTCACCAAGTTGTGGAGAGAATCCTCCGAATTGGTGTCCGGCATAAGCCATGGCAAGAGGTTCGGCTCCTTCAGGAATCGAGTTGCCAGCAAGAATGGCTAGTCCTTGATCACTTCTGAGAAAATCGGGATCAATTCCAAGTTCTTTTGCTAGTCCATCGTTCACCGCAATGATGGAAGGTTGAATGACTGGAGTGGGTTCGGTTTTTTTGAAAAAGCTCTCTGGTAGACGGGCAAAGGTGTTTTGGAAATTAAGCTTCATTGGATTAATTCTAGCCTGGAATAATTGAACCGCTATTTCTGAAACACACGGCTTTTTGTGGACGACTAATGCTTCTGTGATGAGCAGGTTTAGAACTTAGGGGAGTTTTTTCGACTCGGTGGCGACTGCAAAATTTTGTATTAGTCTTTGGTTTGAACTGAACCCCACCAGGTCTTATTAGGTTGGAAGCCAGGCTTTAAAAAATTGGCATGTTGCTTTTCAAGCTGAGTCTTCTTTTTGGTGTGAAGTATCTTAATTTGCTGAACTTTTTTCTCTGCGTTGAAGCGAGGGTCAGGTTTGGGGATTTTAGCTCCGACTTCGATGAGGTGAGTGGTGAGCTTAACCGAAAGTTTTTTGACGAGTTCCGGGTGTGTTGCAGCGAGGTCATTGGTTTCGCTAATATCTTTTTTGACGTTGTAGAGTTCCTCATGGCCGTCTTCGTAGTAGCGGATGAGCTTGTGGTCACCATCGCGAATAATGCTAGATGGTTCACCGCCTTGATTACCATAGTGCGGGTAGTGCCAATAGAGAACGCGTTCCGAAAATTCTCCTCTGAGGGCGGGGACAAGTGAGATTCCGTCGATATGGTGAGTCGGGAGCGGTTTGAGTCCAGCAAGTTCGAGGAGCGTGGGGAAGAAGTCAGTGCCGGTCGCAAATTGGCTAGAAATTGATCCGGGTTCGGTGACTCCCGGTGCCACGATGTAGTAGGGTTGGCGGATACCTCCTTCCCATTGGCGCCCTTTTCCGCCGCGCAAAGGAAGGCAAGATGTCGCGAAAGCATCGCCTGAGGAAACCCCGCCATTATCTGACGTGAAAATTACAATTGTATTTTTATCGAGCTTAAGTTCCTTGAGCTTGTTCATGACGAGGCCGACAGCGTTATCCATAGACTCCATCATGCCGCCATAAATCGGACAGTCTTGCACCTGACGGACGGGAAGAGTGCGATCATTTTTGAATCGTTCGGTGGAGAGGCCGGTTGCACTGGCTTTTTTACGATATTTCTCCCAAAGATCGGGCGAAGTTTGGATTGGGCCGTGAACGGAGTAGAATGATAGGAAAGCGAAAAATGGTTTCTTGGAATTCTTTTGGCTAATGAAATTGTTGGTTTCCCTGGCGAGGCGAATGGGAAGAGATTCGCCATCAGGGCCGTCATTGAGTTTTGGGTTATTGAAGGGAGCGAAATAGCCACCGCGTGGTGATCCTGAGTAATACCCTCCTTTATTCACTTCGAATCCGTGGTCTTTGGGGCCAGATCCTTCGCCTCCGATATGCCATTTTCCAGCAAAGAAAGTGCGATAACCGCCTGACCTCAGCGCCTCTGAAACGGTTGTTAGTTTTGCTGGAAGCCGTGATCCATTTTCGGGCGGGAGGACTTTGTCGTTTCGCTTCCATTTCATCCCGGTGGCGGCGCCAATCCAGTCGGTGATGCCAATTCGGGCAGGATATTGGCCACTCATAATTGAGGCGCGAGAGGGGGAGCAGACTTGGCAGGTTGAGTATCCGTTCGCAAAGCGCATACCGCTGTAAGCAATAGAGTCAATATGGGGAGTCTCATGAAAGGTAGAGCCTTCGCAAGAGAGGTCCTTGATCCCTAGATCATCTGCGAGAATGAAAAGGATATTGGGTTTGTCTGCCGCTAGGAGGGGTAGAGCAAAAAAGACTGAGAGCAAATTCCGCATACGCTGAAGGTTGCCGGAGCCGGATGTCAGAGCAAGGTCAAATCAATCTCTTCGATTGGGAGACCATTCATCCAGGAATGCGGTATTTAATCCAGTAGTTGTGATTGGTTTAACGGAATCGTAATGGCGGCGTGGGAGGTTTTTCGATTTTCCCTGTGGAATAATTATTTCTCGATTCGATAAACGTGTGATTTGGTTCGAAGGTAAATGGCTTTTTCATTGAGAGCTGGCGAGGCCATACAACCGTCGTCGAGTTGGTTGGTGGCAACGATTTCCAGTTCTGGGCCAGGTTTTACGACGAAGGTTTTTCCTTTCTCATCAGCGAAGTAGAGGTGTCCGTCGGCATAAACCCCGGAGGCTGAGAAAGAAGTTTTGAGAGCTTTGTATTGTTCAATTTGTCCTTTCTCAGAGTTGAGGACGCTGAGGATCCCGGATTCGGAGGTGAAGTAGGCATCGCTATCGATAACTATAGGTGAGCAGCGACCAGGAATGCGTTTAAAAATGTCCCATTCGATGTGGCTTTTGGTAATGTCACCTTGAGTCTTGTCATCCAATCTGACTCCGAGAAGGTGAGGTTTGCCGAGGCCGGTGTTGATGAGTGCCATATCGTTGCCGACAAAGACGGGGGCGGCCGCATTAGAAAAGCCTTTATAAAGAATCTTCCAGAGCTCTTTGCCGGTATCAGCATCGTATGAGTAGCAGGCCTTTGCTCCAGGCGAGACAAGCTGCCTGACTCCGTTCAGGGTGACGAAGTTTGGAGTGGAGTAAGCTTTGCGGAAATCTCCACCGCCCCGAATCTTGCCATTTGCTTCCACGTCGCCGAAGTCGGTATTACGCTCCGTTCTCCAAACATTCTTTCCGGTCTTTCGGTCAAGCGCGACCAGATATTGCACGTCAACCCCATCCATAGTGAGGATAACGAGGTTTTTGTGGAGAACGACGGATGAACCGGGACCACGAAAGTGCTGACAGGGAAGATCGCGGCGCTCCCAGATTGCTCTGCCAGTTTTTCGATCGAGGGCGGTGGTGCCGTAGCTGCCGAAGTGAATGTAAACATGTTCTGAATCGATGGCAGGTGAGCATGATCCATAGCCATTCACGTGGTTGCTGAGCGGCTCCGGGGCCTCGTTTTCGAAAAGGAGAATGTCGTGGGTTTTCCTGCCGGTCACTTTATCTAGACAGACGGCATACATTTTTTTGCCATCAGGAGTAGCGTTGGTGACCCAGACCTCGTTGTCCATGATGACGGGAGTGGACCATGCGCGGCCGGTGACGGGGGTTTTCCAGACGATATTTTTGTCCTCGCTCCACTGGGTGGGGAATCCATGGATCTTGCCGTCCCCAGCGGGTGGGTAGTGGCCGTCGTTGGTGGGGCCACGGAAAGCCGGCCACTCAGCTTGGCTGGGGGCAACTAGACAGAAAAAAATAAGGGTTCGGAGAAACATGGAGGCTAGTTTGTCATTTGGGGATCGGGCATCAAGGGGGAAGTTGTAGGAGGGTAGGCAAGTAGGCTTTCTTGGGGCTTGGAATAGGAGGATTATTCTTCTATCGTGTCCTGTATGAAAGTTTTTGCCTTCCTTCTGTTGACTCTTCCGCTTGCTGCCGACCATCATAAGTCGAACAAACTTACGGCCGCTGAAAAGAAGGCGGGTTGGACCTTGTTGTTTGATGGGAAATCGACTGAGCACTTCCGCAATTATAAGAAAGACAGTGTTTCTTCGAAGTGGAAAATTCAAGATGGGGTATTGACTCTGAGTGGTAGAGGTGGGGGTGATATTATCACGAAGGAGGAGTATGGAGCCTTCGAGTTCACGGTTGATTACAGGATTTCAAAGGGTGGCAATTCGGGCTTGATGTTTCATGTAAAAGAAACGGAGTCTAGTCCGTGGCAGACTGGGCCGGAAATCCAGATTCAAGACAACGTTGATGGTCATGATCCTCAAAAAGCAGGTTGGCTTTATCAACTTTACCGCCCGGAAAAGGGCGTTGACGCAACTAAACCTGCAGGTGAGTGGAATACTCTTAAGATTTTGATCACACCTGAAAAGTGCGTGCAATGGATGAACGGCACGAAATACGTCGAATACGTTAAGGCTTCAGATGATTGGGATAAAAAAGTGGCGGCTTCGAAGTTTAAAAAATTTAAGAACTTTGGTAAGGCAACAAAAGGCCACCTTTGTCTTCAAGATCACGGGAACGTCGTATCATTCCGGAATATTAAAGTCCGGGAAGTGAAATAGTATTGGCTTTTAATCCGGGATTTCATGAAACGGTTTTTTCTTTTCCTTTGGCTAACGTCCTTTGGTTACGCGGGGGATGTGCATCTCTTTATTCTTTCTGGCCAGTCAAACATGGCGGGATTGAAGCCAGAGAAAGCTTTTTTGCCGGAGTTGAAGAAGCTGCTGCCCGATGATGACATTCAGCATGTTAAGTTTGCGAAAGGTGGTCAGCCGATTCGGAAGTGGGTGAAAAATTTCGATGAAATTTCGGCCAAAAGCCAGTTGTCGCCGAGGAAAGATGCGGGTGCCTTTTATGATCAAACTTTGAAGGTGGCCCGCGCCAGTATTGCGGCTAATAAACCGAAGACGATCACGTTCCTTTGGATGCAGGGAGAGCGTGATGCCAAGGAAAAGCTTTCGGCTGCTTACGAGGAAAGTATGAACACGCTAATTGCGAACCTGCGCAAGGATCTCAATGCGCCCGAGATGAATTTCGTGATTGGCAGACTCAGTGATTTTTCAACAGCAGAGCATTGGGAAGCTGTGAGAGCTGCCCAGGTGAAGGTTGCCAAAGATGATTCTCGTGGATCGTGGGTTGATACCGATGACACAAACAACAAGGTGAAGAATGGGAAGGCTCACAACGACCTCCATTACACCAAAGAAGGCTATGACCTCTTCGGCCAGCGTCTCGCACGTCAGGCGGTGCTGTTAATTAAAGGGGGAGAGCCTGACTCAAAAGGGCAGCCCTGAGGCTCCTTGTGAGAGTGCTTTTGCCTCGCTATTTTTTGAGCCAGGGCTGGCGCTGGTTCTTGGTAATTTCGGCGTCCAGTTCTTTCATGCGAGAGCCTAGTTTGGCGACGATTTCGGGATGCTTG
>DIHU01000008.1:0-2432 GCA_002420315.1 Akkermansiaceae bacterium UBA5688 | reverse complement strand
CGTTGTTTGCAGGTTGGTTTTTGCGGCGGCGATTCTTTTTAATGAGGACCTTGTATTTACCTTGGCGAAGGCCTTCGAGATCGCCGCGCGAGGTGTAGTAAATGAATTCGTTGCGGGGGCTTTTGGTGCCACCGGTGAGAAGGTTCGAGATGTCGAGGCCATCGATTTTATTTTCTTTCGGGAGGGGAGCTTCAGTGAGGGATGCGATGGTGGGAAGAAGATCGATTGTCCCACAGAGTTCGGCACAAGTAGTATTAGCTGGAATACGTCCGGGTCCCCACATCACACAAGGAACACGTTGTCCGCCTTCAAAGGTAGTGCCTTTGCCCTCGCGGAGAGGTCCGGCAGATCCACCGTGGTGTTTGAACTGAAGCCACGGGCCATTGTCGGTTGTGAAGATGAGGTAAGTGTTTTGGGCGAGCTTGAGTTCGCGAAGAAGGTTTGCAATACGGCCGACTTCGGAGTCGATGTGCTCAATTACGTTAGTGTATGCGTTGAGGGGATTAGGATCGCGGATTTCATCTGGCACGTAGAGTGGGATGTGCGGCATGGAGTGGGGCAGATAAAGGAAGAACGGTTTGTCCTTATTGCTTTTGATGAACTCGATTGACTTGTTGGTGTATCGCCGGGTGACGGTCCGTTGATCGACTGGCACTTCGAGGATTTTGTCGTTCTCCATTAGAGGGGTTTTCCACTGAGTGAGGGTAGATTCGGGGTCTCTCCAAAGGGCATCCATTCCGGCCCAACCGCCTTTGGGTTTTCCCTTGTTATCGGGATGATTCATGTCGTTTGAATATGGGATGCCAAGATAGGTGTCGAAGCCGTTACTCTGCGGGAGAGTTTCAGGGTGGTGGCCAAGGTGCCACTTGCCGAAGCAGGCGGTGGCGTATCCCTGATCTTTCAGGTGATCAGCAATTGTGTGTTCTTTGGGGTTGAGGCCTTTTTCAGAGGAGGGAAAGAGAACGTGCTGGTGCATGCTGACCCGCTTTGGATAGCAGCCAGTGAGAAGGGCAGCACGTGAGGGCGAACAGACTGGGGAAGCGACCATGAAGTTTGTGAACTTACGACCTTCTTTGGCGAGGCGATCGATGTTTGGTGTTTTGATTTTGGTGGAGCCAAAGCAGCCGAGATCTCCATAACCTTGATCATCGGTGAAGATGATTATGAAGTTGGGTTTTTTTGCGGCACTTGCGAAGAGGCAGCTGAGGACGAAGGTTGAGAAGAGGACAATTTTCATTTCGGGTTTGGTTGTGGAGTTTTAGGAGTGTAAACAAAAGCTTGTTGCAAGGGCTTAAAAACGTTCGCCGGGCCCGGTATTCCAGAGGAGGTGCATTTCTTCAAGAGTGGGATTTTTTGCGGGTCGGATGACGCGAAATCCTAGGCCCCAGTTGTCGGTGTGATACCAGATAGATTTTGGGTCTTGAGGGTCAGTGTTTTTCCAGCTCTTGTCAGAGGGAAGACGCTGGCCTGAACGCAGCTCTTGAGGGTCACTGTCAAAGTGCCCGCCGCGGCTGACGCGGGGGTAGCGTTTGGGAGAGAGGGCGAAAGGATTAATGGTGCCTTCAGGGTGTTTGCTATAGTCGGGAAGGTAGGCGTCGATAGTCCACTCGCTCACGTTGCCATGCATGTCAAAAAGCCCCCAGGGATTTGGCTTTTTGGTAGCGACGGGTTGATAGGAACCATCAGAGTTCTCAAAATACCATGCGTATGCGTCGAGCTTGGAAGAGTCATCTCCAAAGGAATAGGCGGTGGTGGTTCCGGCGCGGCAGGCATATTCCCATTCGGCTTCGGTGGGGAGTCGATAGTAGTGACCTGTTTGAGCCGTTAGCCATTCGCAAAATTTGGAAGCAGAATGTTGGGTTGCAGCGACGGCAGGATACTTGCTGTCGTAGCCCGCGTTATTTCCCATGCTGTTGTGCATAGGCATATAGGGCGGAGTAGGCTGAGAAATAGCGTCGATGAGATTAGGATTACTCTGAAGCGGAGCTTCGGGTGAGAGCTTGTTGCCGTCAAGGTCGAGAGTGCCGTCTTTGTTGCGGTTTTTGCCGTTCTCCATGAAAGCCCGGTAAAGGCCCCAGGTAGTTTCAGTTGAAGCCATCCAAAAGGGCTCGATTTGGATTTTCTTTTGCGGGCCTTCGTCGTCAGATCGATCTGCCTCGCTGTCGGGAGTTCCCAGCGTGAATTCACCACCCAAGATGGGGAGCATTTCAAAAGTGGCATTTTCTGCTCCGGCTACGGTTTCGGTGTAGGCCTTGAGGTCACCTTCAGGGATGGGTTCAAGCTGGGCGAAGATTTTTTCGGAGACGGGAAGAAACGCGGCGGCGCTGTCTGGCATGTCGCCGGGAATAATGTTCAAACTATTAGCATCGATTTTTGGGGCTTCTGGCTTGGGTTCGGATTTTTCTGCTGGAAGAAACGCGGCGGCGCTGTCT
>DIHU01000204.1 GCA_002420315.1 Akkermansiaceae bacterium UBA5688 | reverse complement strand
GAAGATGATGGGCGAGTTTTTATCGACGAAAATCGCTGTGATCTTGAAAAGGAATGTGTGGAAGCCTGTCCATACGGAGCGATCTCGATCAATGTCGAAAAGGACGTCGCTGAAAAATGTGATTTTTGCACTCATCGAACCGAGGTGGGATTGGATCCAGCCTGTGTTTCGAACTGTCCAACTGATGCACTTGTCTTTGGTGATCTTGATGATCCTGAGTCACGGATCTCCAAGTTAGCTGATAAGAAAAAGGCCAAGGCCTGGAAGGCGGAGGAGAAAACAAATCCCTCGGTTCTCTATGTGAGCCATGAAAAGTGGATGGAAAAGAAAGCCAACACTGGGGTGCAGCTCGATTCAAAAGACGAGGATGTTACTTACGAGCAAAACAATCTTAAAAAATAACCTTACTTTTAAATGTCTGATCTGACTCGCCGCTCAATTCTCAAGCTTGGCTCCGCCCTCATCGCAGGTGGCTTTTCTCCGCTGAGAGTTTCTGCTCAAAACGCTACTTCCGGCAAGACCTTTGGAGTTCTTGGTCGCCTTGATTATTCGAAGGCCAAAGCAACTCCGACTATTTGTTTCGCCTGCACAAATCATTGCGGCGTCATTGGTTGGGTTCAGGATGGTCTGGTTCGTAAAATCGATGGCAATCCTCTTGATCCAAACACCAAGGGAAACCTTTGCTCGAAGGCACAGGGGATGATTTCTTATACTTACTATCCCGAGCGGATTCTTTATCCTCTTCGTCGGGTTGGAAAACGCGGGGAAGGAAAATGGAAGCGCATCACTTGGGAGGAGGCCTATACCGAACTGGCCAAAAGGATGCGGCCGCTTCGCGAAAATGGAAATCCAGAGGAATTTGTTTTTCACTACGGACGTGATAAGACGAAGGGCTATACCAAGCATTTCACCAATGCTTTTGGAACTCCACACCGGCTGAATCGTCGCTCTATTTGTTCTTCAAATCGCCGGGCTCCGCTCATGTCCTTTTATGGACGCGATTTCGAGTGGGAGACCCAGGACCTTTCGAATACAAAATATGTCATTAATTGGGGAGGTAACCCTTACGAGGCTTATCAAGGAGGGCTGTTTATGGCGCACCGATTGCAGAGTGCTCGTGTTGATCATGGAGCCAAATTGGTGACCTTTGAGGTCAGGCCTTCAGCGACTGCAAGTAAATCTGACGAGTTCTACACTGTTATGCCTGGGACTGATGGTGCAGTAGCTTTTGCGATGATCCATACGATCCTGAAGGAGGGTCTTGAGGACAAGAAGTTCTGGAATCGTTGGGCGAATCTTTCATTAGATAAACTTAGAAAATCAGTGGAGAACTACACTCCGGAATGGGCCGAGAAAAAATCGGGTGTTCCAGCGGCCGATATCAGACGAATTGCCATTGAATTTGCGAAAGCTGCTCCGGCTTGTTGCACGATGTCTAACCGGGGTTCGGCGAAACATTATAATGGAATGCAATCGGACCGGGCGATCCGAACGCTTGACGTTCTTGTCGGTAACGTAGGTAAGCCAGGGGGGTATTGCCTCTCATCCCTTCGCGGTTGGTCTGGTAAGTATGGGCAGGAAGGTCTGCCTAATCTTAAGCTTCCCGAGCCTAAGGCGTCAGATCCTCGGCCTTGGGGGATTGGCGAAGGTTTCAACGAGATTGCTTTTAAGAAGATTCCCAAGAAAGTGCAGGACCGCGTGAATAATTTTCCTGATAAGTGGAGGAAGAAATACTTTGGTGAACTCGCAACCCCAAGCGAATATCCACTCGCTTGGCACTGGTATCAGATGCGGGTGGGGCAGCTCGTTTATCCCTACATCAAGCAGGGCCGCCAGAAGGTTTCGGTTTACATGTCCTTTACCTTGGGCGCAGCCTTTGGATATCCTGAAGCTAATGCGGCACGCGAAGTTTTAAAGGACGAGAAATTGATCCCTTTCCACGTTGCGGTTGATATCGGATACGGTGAACAAACTGCGCTGGCGGATATGATTCTCCCCGAGGCGACCAGCTTGGAGCGGTGGGATTACCACTCAACTAACTGTTATGGTCTCGTGCCTTACACGGGCGTGCGCCAACCTTTAGTTGATCCACAAGGAGAGTCTAAGTCGATTCAGGTTATCCTTCGTGAGCTTGCTCATAAAATCGGTGGAGGTATAGAGAAGCATTTCACCTATAAGGATGATGAATCACTCTATAAGGATTGGTATAAAGAACTTCCGATTTCTTGGGAGGAATTTAAACGACGGGGTATCTGGCAGGAAAAAAATCGGGCCAAAGATTACGAACTTTACGAGCGCCCTCTCACCGAGAGTGAATTAGCTGGCACGAACTTTAACGCTGGCAAACTAGCTGACGGAGCACTTGTTGAAAAAGAAGGTAAAGCGGTCGGAATTGTGAAGGATGGTAAGGCTGTCCGTGGATTTCCTACTCCTAATCGCGTTATCAATGTTTATGATGAAATCTTTCCTGAAGCGGCGGCGGCTGTTGGGCTTCCGCTGAGCGATGGCAACGCTAGTCCACTAGCGACTTGGCACGAGGTTCCCGAACACGTTGATCTGCCCGACGACCGTTTCATTTTCTCGACCTTTAAGTGGAACGTTCACACTCAGGGTCGTTCAGGTCACTGGAAGTATTCTGCGGAAATCATCCATACCAACCCTATTTTCATGCACCCGGACACTGGTAAAGCGCTTGGTCTTGTTGAAGGTGATGAGGTAGAGGTTTCGGTTTATCGTCCCACGGGCTTTACTTATCGCGCCGGCGAGAAAGGGGTGATGGGTAGCTTTAAGAATCACGTTCGCTTCCTGAAAGGGATGCACAAGCGAGTTGTGATGTGTTCCCACCACGTGGGTCACTTTGAACATGGCATCGTAGGTGAGTCTAAGACCTCCGAAACTTCTCCCGTAGAAGGTAAGAGTAATAAATTGGCTGATCAGAGTCTCAAGGATGGGGTTTGGTGGGCCAAGAAGCGTGGTGGTATTGGTGGAGGGGTGCATATTAATGACGCGCTTCCGATCAATCCGGCTCCGCTTATTGGCGGTCAAAACTGGTATGACAATGTTTGCTCAATCGAAAAAGTTTAATGCCATCGGATATGACACCCGAATCAGCTGTGGCCCAGCTCGCGGCATCACTTTTCGCCCATGAGATTGATGCTTCTATTCTCGCTTCTTTGCAGCAGCCGGAAACCGCTCTGATTCTTGAGAAAATCGAGCCTCGAGTGGCTCCTTTACTAGGTAAGGAATGGGCTTCGCAAGACTTTGAGGATGCCGCTGTGGAATATTGTCGACTCTTTATATTAGACCCAGTTGCTCCGGCTCGCGCGGCAGCCTATGACGAAAAAAACTCCTTGGAGGTTGCTGGTAGAATTCAATTTATGCTGGATTCGGGATTTCTTGAATTACCGAAGCGCTTTAAAACATTAGCTCCGGATCATGTTGCGCTTTTACTTTTAGTTTACAGCACGCTGATGGGAGATGATTCCATTCAATTCAAAGGCGATAATTTGGCGTGGTTACCTGATTTTTCAGCGCGCCTTGAAAACGAGTCTCAGCATCCTCTCTATCTTCTAGCGGCGAAGATTTTGAGGGTGGTCTGATCTCAGCTAATGACCTCTGCTTTCGATTTCTGGTAGGGTTATAGTTTCCCTTACTTAAGTGCTTCCCGAATCGCCTTAATTTCTTGCGCTGCACAGGTGTCAGCGTCTGGTTTTGGGAACACTTCAGCCGAGAGATATCCGGTGTATCCGACCTTTTTGAGGGCAGCAATAATGGGAGAGGTGTCAGTATGCCCAAAACCCATAGCAGATCGGTTGGAGTCAGCGAAGTGAACATGTCCAGTGTGCTTGCCTGCAGCAATGATCGCTAAGGCGACGTCGCTCTCTTCAATATTCATATGAAAGAGGTCGGCAAGAAGAACAATATTATCAAGGTTATGCTCTTCGATGTAGTTAGCTCCCTCCTCAAGATGGTTGATGAGGTTTGTCTCGTAGCGGTTGAGAGGTTCGTAGATGAAAGGGATGTCGTATTTCGACGCGATTTCTCCAGCAGTTCTGAGTGCTTCCGCTAGCCAGTTGAGAGCTTGTTCTCGGGAAACTTCGCCGCCCCATTTCCCCTGCATGGAGCCAAGGATAGCGGGAGCGCCGAGCTGGCCTCCGAATTCAATCATCTGGATAATGAAGTCGAGGGCCTTTCTGCGAACTTCAGCATCAGTATCAGTAAGAGATAGGCCATGCTTGACCATGCCCGCTCCTGTTCCGACTGCTGCTATGCCAAGGCCGTGTTCGGAAGCGAGAGCTTTTATTTTAGTCGTAGAGATAAAGTCGGGGCCGGGTAAAAAAAGTTCGACAGAATCATAGCCATGTTTTTTAGCGGCGGAAAAGCCTTCGGCAAGAGATTGGTGGAAGACGAAGGGGCCGGCGGCTGCTTCAGGCACTTGAGATAGTGTGATTGCGGATTTCATAACAAAGTTAGAGTCTATGAGTTTAGAACTAGAAGCGAATTAGACGGATTCAAGGATGACGTTTCCGTAGGCGGTAGGGTCACCTGTTCGGATGAGGCCGATGGACTTTGGAACGAGTTTTTTGAAATCATTGTGAGCGAGACGAGTGACTTCAACTTCTGGGTTGAGTCTTTTGAAGCCATTGAAATGGGCATCAAAATTTCCGATAATGTCATCTGGATTAGTAATTAGAAACTCTTCAGCCTGCCAGATATTACCGACTTTGAAGTTCTCCTTAAGGACTTCAAGAAGATCGGTAATAAGCGGAATTCCTTTAGTGAGAGAAAGGTCGACGACCTCGATTTCATTCCAATATGGAAAAGCCCAGTCGGCAATGACTATGGTATTGGTATGGCGGATTCGTGAGAGAAGATCGTTTACAGCCGGGTTGAGGAATCCTTTTTGAAGCATAGTAAGGAGAAATTTGTCAGGCTAATTAGGGATGACCAGCAGATTTAGTTGAGGTCTGGATAAGATCCTAGGATTTTGACTAGCGAACAGTGTTTTTCTAGAATGTCCAGAGCTTCCCTTACTTCTGGATCTTCGCAGTGGCCAGCGAGGTCGACGTAGAAAATATAATCCCAGTCCTTTTGTTTAGATGGTCGTGATTCAATTTTAGACATGTTAATGGCGAAAGAATCAAAGGCTTGCAGAGCCTTCACCAGCGAGCCTGGCCGATCGTGAACAGCAAAAAGAATACTGGTGCGGTCTTTGCCCGTTGAGGGACAGGTTTTTTCACCGATCACGAGGAAGCGAGTTGTATTAGTGGCACGATCTTGGATTGCAGTATCGAGCATTTTGAGATCGGCCATTTCTGCAGAAAGCGGACCTCCCATAGCGGCTGCTCCATCACTTGCATATTTTTTGGCAAGGTGAGCAGCTTTGGTTGTAGAAGAGCACTCGACGAGATCGGCATCGGGGAAATTTCGTAGGATCCAGTTTCGACATTGTCCAAATACCTGCGGGTGGGAGTAGAGAGTTTTAATCTGCTCTCGGGGAATGGCCGCCATAAGTCCATTTTCAATGCGCATTAGAATTTGCGCACAGATCCTTAGAGGCGAATCAACGAAAAGATCGAGTGTGGACGAAACAGCACCTTCGGTGGAGTTTTCGATGGGCACTACCCCATAACTTGAGTGGCGGCGGGTGACGTGGTCAAAAACCTCAGCGAAGTTTGGTTGGGCGGTGTATTCCACCGAGTGGCCGAATTTGGAGATGGCGGCCTGATGGGTCCATGTTCCTTCGGGTCCGAGGTAAGCGATTTTCAGATCGTCTTCAAGAGCAAGGGCGGCTGACATGATCTCACGGTAAATTGCACGAATCGATTTTTCGGGGAGGCGACCCTGGTTTTTAGAAGCAAGCGACTTAAGAAGAGCGTCTTCGCGTTCGGGAGCGTAAATTTCAAGATCTTCGTTTTTTTTAATCTCTCCGACCATGTGGACGGCGTCAGCCCGTTTGGAAAGTAGGTCGAGCAGTTGGGTGTCGATCGCGTCGATCGTTTTGCGGATTTCGTCAAGAGGCATAAGATCGATTGGTTATTCTTCTTTACTGAATTCAGAATCTACTACTGCTTCAGATATTTTCCCGGCTTCTTCGACTGGTTTTTCAACTGCGGAAAGTGCGAGTTGTGTCTCGGCCTCTTCAGTGGAGGTGGTTTGCTCGTTCTTCTCGTTTTCGCTGTCTTCTTCGGTTCCATCAGGAAGTTCAACCTTACGAAGTTCCCCGATGTTAGGGAGTTCTTCGATATCGGCGATGCCGAAGTGCTCCAGAAAAAGCTCAGTAGTGGCGTAGAGTAGAGGACGGCCAGGAAGGTCAGCACGCCCCGAGATCTTAATGAGTTCTCGATCGAGCAATTTTTGAAGCATGCCGTCGCAAGAAACACCTCGGACTGCTTCAAGGGCCGATTTGGTGACCGGTTGGCGATAGGCGATGATTGCGAGGGTCTCCATAGCTGGTGGGCTGAGTCGCTCGGGCTTGCGACCGGGAAAAAGAAGCTTCACAAACCCAGCGTAGTCAGAGCGGGTGTAAATTTTCCAACCTTTCGATCTTTCGGAGACCACAAAGGAACGACCGCTCGTGTTATATATTTTATTAAGTCCGAGAAGGCCGTCTTTCACTTCGTTTTCGCTAGTTTTAGAGAGAGTTTCGAGGTCGAGGACCCTTTCAGGACTGTCGGGAGCTGGCGCGTTTTCCGGGTTTTCGGTAATTGAATCTTCCGAGAATTCGGCGGCACGGGCACGAACGAGTCGTGCTAGTTCGGATGATGGGAGAGGAGATTCTGAGGCGACCAGCAAAGATTCAAGAATTGAGGGAAGATCCATAAAGCAGACCGCAGATTAGGAGGCTCGAGCGGAATTTCAAGAGCATGGTGGAAAGATGATAAATTGAATGCGGAAAATCAGCTTGCCTCAGGCTGTTAAAATAACTACAGAAGCCGCCCGTTTCCAAGCCTCAGCTTATTCTTAGGGAATGGTACTAGATTGAATTTTCCGCCCCAACCCATTGATTTATGGCTAAAAAAGTTGCTAAAAAGAAGATTGCCAAGAAAACGGCCAAAAAGGCTGCC
>DIHU01000200.1 GCA_002420315.1 Akkermansiaceae bacterium UBA5688 | reverse complement strand
TCTTGCTCTTCAGTCATGAAATAGAAAGGGATTTCAGGAATCGTGCGAGTTGTCTCTCCGTAATGGAGCGACTCCCCTCATTCCAAAAAACGACATCCGCTCTGGCAACCTTTTCCATAATTGGAAGCTGCGCTTTGAGAATCGATGAAATCATCCTGTCTTCGAAGTGACTCCGAGCCTTGAGGCGGTTCCGTTGCGTAGCTTGAGAAGTAGCCACGACCAGATTTAGCTCCTGACCAAAATCAAATCCGCTTTCAAAAAGAAGCGGCACATCTGCGACAAACAGCGTCGTTGGAGATGTTTTAGAATAAAAATTTAGTTTCTCAAGACATTCCTTTCTTACTTTTGGATGGAGAATAGTCTCCAACTTCTCCCTTGAAATCTCATTTTCGAAAACAAGTTTCCTTAAAGTCGCGCGATCCAGAGATCCGTCAGTCTTAATCACAGATTGCCCCAAAGTCTCCGAGATCTCCTCTAAAACCTCTTGCGCCTTCAACAGACATTGCACCGACTCGTCACAATCAAAAAATGCGGATGTCGGCATCAGGCGATGTATCATCTTCCCTACCGTCGACTTCCCAGTCGCAATCCCACCGCTCAGCGCTAACACTCGCATAGAAGGATACTCCCCTAAAACGCTAAAGGATACCAGCCCCAGCTCCAAAAACAAAAAAGCGGGATCTGAATGACAGATCCCGCCTTGAAAGAGTTATTGCGAATTAATCTCCGGGGAGACTTGGAAGAGCAGTGTCTGCCGCACCACCACCAACAGGAGGAACGGTTGCTGTATCATCACCATTCACACGCTTACCAGTGGCATCAATGATCTCAGCAGTCACGAAGATGATGAGGTTACTCTTGATATGGTTTTGAGCCTTGGTCTGGAAAAGTCGTCCAATGTAAGGCAAGTCACCTAGAACAGGCACTTTATCTTCGACACTTTGGACATCTTCGCGCATCAGACCACCAACAGCCACCGTATAGCCATCATAGATAGTGAGCCCGGTCTTCACGCTGCGGACCGAGAAGACTGGCATCTCGATGCGGTTTTCGGTGATCACGACTTGCACAGGGTTTCCAAGTGCGTCAGTTGCCGGAGCCGTAATCGGGCTACCATAATTAATGAAACCCTCAAACTCAACGATCGTCGGGGTGAAACGAAGCTCAATGATGCTGTCATTTGCATCGATCTGGGCTTCGACCTCAAGAGTGACGCCAGTGTTTTTGGTATCAAATGCCGAGGGCGTTGCGGGAGTCACGGGGAAACCGGCACCGCCGCCACCGCCACCGCCACCAAAACCACCTTGCTGGCCACCGATACCTCCACCAACTTGGTTAGGAAGCTCGGGTGGTTCATATTCGGTTGGGTAGATAAACTCGCGGATGATCTCGATCGTAGCATTTTGACCCGGAAGGGCTACAACGCTCGGCGCAGTCATAATGTCAGCACCCTTTTTCTGGGCGAGACCGCGCATAATCATTTGAACCTGGCCACTGCTAAACAATCCCGTCATCGAGAGGATGCCGGGAGCAACACTGTTGGCTGCAGCAGTCCGAGTCGGATTGTTCAAAATCGCATCAATGCTGTTACGATTGACCGCGGCAGAACCGCTTCTAAGGCTAGATGTCACGATGTTGGAGACGTTCTCTTGGGGAGATGCAGGAATCCCTGGAATGTTTACCCGATCTACTGTTCCAATAAAGTCGGTGTTGTTACGAGCAGTTCCGCTTCCAACGGTGCCACCACCGAGGAAGTAGTTGCTACCCACTCCAAATGGAGTTGCGATCCAATCGAAGCCAAGCTCTTCGCCATTCTCCTGGGAAACCTCCACAAACTTGGTGGTGACCCGAATCTGGCGAGGAGTGTCATTGATCGCAGCCTGGACGATACCATCGATTAACTCGAGATTCGTTGGGGTGTTCCGCACAATCAGAGTGCTGGAACTTTTCAGAAAACTGGCCGAGGAATTCGGAGGGAAGGAAACTCCATTCTCTTTGAGGAGAGTCACGATATCTTTGCGAGGCTCGATCCCTGCTGCGCCGTTATCGTCACCTGCAGCGAATGGATCGGGATCACCTCCGGCGCCACCACCCTCACCACCACCACTTGTAGTGATGAAAGTCTCAAAGGTAGGAGGAACAGTCCAGCGACGCTGAACAATATCTGCATCCTCACCTTCGGTGATAGGAAGAAGCGTAACCGCGAACTCGTCGACTTTATATCGAAGCTTTGCCTCATCACAAATATACTGAAGGGCCACGCGAAGAGGAACATTTTTCAGTTCAAGGTTCTTGATCAGGATTGCATTAGGATCTGTGGCATCACCAAATCCGTCGCCACCGTCCAGAGCTTCATCATCACCAGCAGCTCCTCCATCCTCACCAAGAGTCTTGGGAGTGCGAACTACAAAGTTGATACCCTTTTGGCTTTCGTCGATCACAGTATTATCTAACTCAATAGAGCGGAGGCGAAGAAACTCTACAGCCTCCTCCACAGTAATGTTGTTCAGCTTAACATCAGGAATGATGATCTGGTTGAGCTTGGCAATAATCGAACGCTCACGGTCTTGACCTGAGTCAATGTCGGGTCCCTGACGGACCTGCTCACCAAGCGGAGGAACGGCGAGTTCCCACGCACGATCAACCTGCATCAGCATCTCAGCTCTTGTCTGGTCGTAAGCGGCACGGTAGTAATCTGACTTAACCGAAGAACAACGCTCCAACCAACGACGAGCTGCCTTGTTGTATGGGTCTGTGCGAAGAACCTGTTTAAACTCTTCTTCCGCCTTGTCGTAGAGACCAAGGTTGTAAAAGCTTTCACCCTTATAAAGAGAGCGGCGGACTTTCTCGACATTCTCGGTGTGCTCGTAGGTCAGGCCTACCTCGGTACGAGTAGGATCGTCGAGATACTCGAGGCCCTTCTTAGCAGCTGGATTCCCTGGATCGTTCTTATCAATCTCCTCGAGGAGATCACGAGCTTCCTGATATTTGCCCTCCTGACGATACTGTTGGGTCAGCGCAACGGAGCCTTCTTCGAGGCTCTTCGTAATGAACTCGCGGCGATCGCTAGTTGCAGTTCCATACGGAAGGGTATTAAGGGCCTCCCGATATTTTTGAACCGCCGTTTCAAACTCCTTATTACCGTAGGCCTCACGACCCTCGTTAAGAAGTTCGTCGGCCTTAGCCACGTCCTGTTGACGGCGAATCGTTTCTTGCCTGAGCAAGTCCTCTTGACCGTATCCGGTCTCGACTGAGAGCGGCGCGATCACGAGTGCCGCTAAGGCAAACATGGTGCGATGAGTTAGGTGTGTATTTCTCTTCTGCATGATCTGAGTGATTTATTGTTGATTTGTGGGGGTGGTGGAAGCTCTTTTTTCAAAAAGGTCAAAGTTTCCTTCGGCTTCTCCTACTCCGGGGTTAGATTTTATGATAATTTGCCGATTTTGAGTTACTGCGCGGGAACCGTGATTTCCATAGTTTGGACCCCATCACCGAGGTTATACTCGATGACGACCGATTCGGGTTTCCGATCTGCGCCGAGCTTAACCTCTGTAAGCTTGTAGACTTT